>CALDJN010000041.1 GCA_937901695.1 uncultured Anaerocolumna sp. | reverse complement strand
TCGCGAATTCAACTTCGTTGAATTTTTGCTCAGAATGACACGCTTTCATAGCAATGATATGCTTTCATAGTAATGATATGCTTTCATAGTAATGACAGTTTTTATTTCGCAATACTACTTTTCTGTTTATGTTAAACTCCGAAAATATCGGAAAGGCTTATTAAAAGCAATCCAGTACTTTCGGAGTTTTTATGTCTTTATGACAATATGTACTTTATCTTATTTCATATCTGGTTATCTTATTTCATATCTTTGTTATCTTATTCCACATCTTTGTTATCCAGGAAACGCATTTTGGCGTTGTCCTTATAGTCTTTTCGTTTTGGTAAAGGCTGCGGTTCCGGTTCTCTGTATATATTACTCAGGTTATTTGCCAGCTTGTCTTTACATGCTTGACAAAAACGTCCAGTCCGAATCATAGTACCACATTTTTCACATTCTATTCCTACTGCTGAATTGTCTGCAAATGCAAGACGTTCTTCTCTTATCCACTTTCTAATCTGGGTGGGTGTTACATCATTCTCTTCTGAAACCTCTTGTATTCCAGCACCAGGGTGATCATAAAGATACGCCTTTACTTGTCCAAACTTTTCATCAAGTTTTTTTGAACAACTAGGGCATAAAGCTGTTACCCCCATATAGTTAAATATTTTACCACATGATATACAATTTCTGACATCCATTTTTATTCCTCCTTAGTATCCTTTCCCAATGCAAATGCTTATAAAATAAACTTCTTCTATATCATTTTGTAATAATATTCCCGTACATGCTTCAATGGTACTTCCTGTAGTATAAATATCGTCTACCAATAATACTTTACGAACTTTCCTATTATATTTTTCTTCATATTGAAGAAGAGCTTCCTTAGAAAAAGAAAATGCTTTCAAAAGATTTTTCAACCTTTCTTTATCATTTAGCTGCTTCTGAGGCAACGTTTTGCGGTCTCTTTTTAAAAGATTGGAAATTACGGGTATATTTAGCATTTCACCAATTCCATTTGCAAGGATTTCAGCCTGGTTATAGCCTCTTTGTGCTTGTTTGGATTTATGAATAGGAATAGGAACTAATACATCCGGAGCAATTTTTTGGATTTCTATATGGAACCTTTTCACTAATTCATCTACGTAAAAATCACTATATTCCCGTCTTCCATGAAATTTAAAATCTGTTATTGACTTTTTCATGTTAGCATCATAAACCCATAATGCAAAACCTTTCTTATACTCATGGTGCTTTGTAAAACAATCAAGACAATATTCTATTTCTTCTGAATCTACAGGTTTACTACATTTTTTACATCTAGGTTCTTCTATTGGTATTAATTTTAATCTACATGGTGGACAAGCTAATTCTCCTCTGGGAACTACTATTTTCCCACAGATAGGACATCTTCTTGGATATAGTATACTTATAATTATCTTTTGTAAAATACTCTCCCTCATCTTCATCTATACTAAAAAAGCTTAGCAGGATAAATTCCCTTATTAACTAAAGCTTGAAATGATTCTACAACTACTTGTTTATCTTCTTTATAAGTTACGCCAAACCATTTATCTGTAGTTCTTAGTACATGAACTTCTGCTTTGCCTTCTTTAATAAGTTTACCAACTACTTCAGGAAGTAAGTATTCTGCCTTTAATTCTGTACCATTCTTTTTAAGAAATTCAACGAAGCCTGTTTCTAACTCTTTTAAGAAGTCGGGAGTAAAGCCCCACATATTCATAGATACCGCACTGTCAATATCAATTTCAATTGGGTTTCCTGCTTTATCAACAGCTACTGCTTTATCTCCTTCTTGTTTAATTCCACTTGTTTCAACAATGTCTGCCAGGATTCCCTGGTCATCTACCTTGCATACTCCTCTGGTAACAGTACCATTTTCACTTAAGGTATTACCAAGTACGAAACCTGCCATACACATGTCATATTTATTAGAATTGCTTGTACTATTTATTAAATAATCATGTAGCTTTACGAAAGCATCTTTACCATAATAATCATCTGCATTAATAACTACAAATGGTTCCTTTATAACATCAATACAACTTAATACTGCTTGACCTGTTCCCCAAGGTTTTGTTCTTTCAGCTGGCTTTGTAAAGCCTTGTGGAAGGTTATCAATTTCTTGGAATACATAATCAATTTCAATTTTATTTCCGATACGATTACCGATTACTTCCTTAAAGTCCTTTTCCAAATCTTTTCTTATGATAAATACTACCTTGTTAAATCCAGCCTCTATAGCATCATAAATAGAATAATCCATTATGATTTCACCACTAGGTCCTACAGGTTCTAATTGCTTAACCCCTCCAAATCTGCTGCCTAATCCGGCAGCCATTATAACCAATGCTGTCTTTTTCATAGTACCTTCCTTTCTAATCTTTGTTATTTCATAATATTATACATTATTATCATTACAAATGCACTATAATTATAGATATAGTAGCATATTTAAGCTAAAAGTAATATATTATTAATATTCCATTTAGACATTTTCAAGGAATTTTCTAAGCAATCATATCTGTAACTTATATTTTACTGCATATCTTGTAATTCCTTAATTCTGTCAGATAGACTGGAGTATCTGTGTTGTTCACTTTCATTATCAATCATCATCTGGACTGTGTTATCACTGCCAACAATAACTACACAGTCTTTCGCACGTGTTACGGCAGTATACAGGAGATTTCGGTTAAAGAGCATCCGTGGTCCTGTTAATAAAGGCATGATAACTGCAGGGTACTCACTTCCTTGTGATTTATGAATGGTAATAGCATATGCCAGTTCTAGTTCTTCCAACTGACTAAAAGTATATTCTACATTTCTTCCTTCGTCAAATTCAATGGTAACCAATTCTGCAAATAGATTAATTTCTTTAATGATTCCCATATCACCATTGAACACACCGGTTCCGCTCTCTGTCGTGATACCATATTTGCTCTTCGTTTCCCAGGCAAGCTGATAATTATTTTTAATCTGCATCACTTTATCCCCTTCTCGGAAGATACCATTGTGATATTCTTTTTCTTTTTTATTTGCATCTTGTGGATTAAGATACTGTTGCAATACTTGATTTAGCCGCTCTACTCCTAATTCCCCCTTCCGCATAGGGGTTAATACTTGAATGTCAAAGGCAGTGGCATTAACGTACTTAGGAATTTTCTTACTAACTAAAGTGATTATATTTTGAATGATGATATTGGTATTATCTCTTTTTAGAAGGAAAAAGTCTTTGCTTTTATTATCCAGCTTTATGTTTTCTCCTGCATTTATCTTATGGGCATTTACGATAATGTCGCTTTCAGATGCCTGACGAAAAATTTTGGTCAGTTTAACTACATTAAAGTTATGAGAATTAATAATATCCTTTAATACATTTCCAGGTCCTACAGAAGGAAGCTGATTAATGTCGCCGACCAATATCAGGCGGGTTCCTACCGTAATGGCTTTTAATAGGGAATTCATTAAGGTTATGTCAACCATTGACATCTCATCTATAATAATCACATCGGTTTCTAAGGGATTTGCTTCATTTCTTTCAAAGAGTAATTTACTGTCTAAATCACCGGACATTCTTGAAATCTCTAGTAAGCGATGAATGGTTCTAGCTTCGTATCCTGTTGTTTCTGTCATACGTTTGGCTGCCCTTCCAGTAGGTGCAGCCAGCAAAATGTCCATTCCTTCTGCTTCAAAAAAGCGAATAATGGCATTTATGGTTGTGGTTTTACCAGTACCAGGTCCACCAGTAAGTACTAAAATACCATTTCTGGCAGCTTCCATTACCGCATTCCTTTGTAGCTCATCTAACTCTATTTTAAATTGTTTTTCTACCAAAACTAACCTTTGCTCTATTTCGGTTATGGTAAAATCATACTTTATGTTTAAATCGCATAACATCTTCGCAGTATTTAATTCCATATAATATAGGCTGGTACTATAGATTAATTTTTTACCTTTAGCCTCACGAATCATAATCTTTCGGTCCATAGCTAAATCTGTTATGTGGTGGTCCATACTCTGTGTCTCTATTCCTAATAGTTCTGTGGTTTTATACTTTAATATATCCTCCGGTAAATAAACATGACCTGAGCCACTAGCCTGCAAAAGCACATACAAAAGACCTGCTTTAATTCTATAATCTGAATTGACCCCGATTCCTACTTTGGAAGCGATTTCATCTGCTAGCTTAAAACCGATTCCACTAATATCCTCTGCTAATTTGTATGGGTTTTCTTTTACAACATCATACATCTTTTGCCCATATTCTTTATATATCTTAACCGCAAAATTATTAGATATACCATACTGTTGTAAAAACAGCATAGCATCCCGCATATCCTGCTTTTCTTCAAACTGCTTAGCAATTTCTTTTGCCATCTTTTCGCTGATACCTTTTACTTCTGCAAGTCTTTCTGGCTCTTCTTTCATAATCCGAAAGGTATCATTCTTAAACCTTCTGACGATACGGGCAGCAAGTGCATTTCCAATGCCTTTAATGGCTCCTGAACCTAAATAGCGCTCTATAGACTGGATATCTTCCGGCTTCTTAAATTCATAATTTTCTACTTGAAATTGTTCTCCATATATTTGGTGTTCAATATAATTTCCGCTGGCTTTAATAAAGTCTCCTTCATTAATAAATGTAAAAGAACCTACACAAGTCATCTCTATATCATCATTTACCAGAGACAATACGGTATATCCATTTTCTGCATTTCGAAAGACTATCTTTTCTACGTAGCCTTCTATAATTTCAGACACTAAGTCACCTCCTCACTATTAAGGAATCTGCAAGCAAGCTTGCTGTGGGAGTGTTGTATCTCCTACTATCCCCATTCCATTTTTACCATATCCTAAACGAAAAACATGTTCACAAGCTATTTACTTTAATTCACTCCTTCTTATTATACCATACAAGAGTAAAAGGAACAGCTATGTAGATAACTGCTCCTTTTATGTATTCTCTGTTAGTTTCTTTTCATTGATTCATAAAGCATCTGTGCAATACCTAATTCTCCACTATCCGTAATATTCTCTGAATACTTCTCATAAAGCATATCTCCAAAATAATTGATATAATCATTTTTTTCTTCATTATTTGGAATAGTTTTTCTCATTGCTTTAACTACTTGTTCAACAAAATATGTTTCGAAGCTTTTACATGCTTCCATCAACTCTTTGTCAGGCATTTTATCTAAATTATTATCTTTTAGTTTAGATTCTAACTTTTTTGTCGTATTGGAAGTTTCCATATTAGAGATAGGAAGCTTAAACATGGAATCTGTTCCGAGTGATATATTCATAATAGCAACCCCAGCTTTCTTCTTACATTATATTATCTACGTAAATTGTTAGCCTGCTGTAGCATTTCATCTGCTGCTGTTATTGCCTTAGAATTCATTTCGTAAGCTCTCTGAGCAACAATTAAATCTACCATTTCATTTACTGCTTGTACATTAGAACCTTCCAGATATTTATTAATCACTTTACTGCCCACTAGATTAGTGTCTTCTGTTTCTAATCTGGCTTCACCAGAACTTTCTGTTGGCTTTAATATACTATTGGATATCTTTTCTAAACCTGCAGGATTATTAAATTGTGCAAGTCCAATTTGGATTCCAACTGGTTCCGGATTACCTGATTGACCTGGATAAGTAAAATTACCAGAATCATCTACCCCAATTAAGGAGGTGTCCTTATCTAAATCAAATACAATTGGTTTACCTGCTGTATCTAACACAGGGCGTCCTTCTGCTGTTGCCAGTGTTGTACCATCTACGCCAATGGAGAGACCAAAAGAACCGTTTCTGGTGTATCCAACACTTCCATCTTCCATTTGAATCATAAAGAAGCCGTTACCTTGTACTGCAAAATCATAATCATTACCTGTTTCCTGTAAATTACCCTGTGTGTATTGGGATAGTATAGCAGATGTTCTTACACCTAAGCCTGTCTGGATACCTACTGGTTTTAATTCACCATTGGCATCTGTAGAGTTTGCCTGGATGGTTTGATATAATAAAGATTTAAATTGTGCAGATTCTTTTTTATAACCTGTTGTATTAATATTTGCTAAATTATTAGATATAGTATCAACATTGGTCTGCTGTGTGTGCATACCGGATGCTGCTGTCCAAAGTGAACGCATCATAATCGTCTCAAATCCTTTCTTTTGTACTTCCAATCACTTTATCGTACTAATTATCATACCTTACCAACAGAATTGGCTGCCAGTTCCAAAGTACTATCTACAGTTTGAATTACTTTTTGGTTTGCTTCATATGCCCTTGTAATAGCAATCATTTCAACCATTTCAGATACTACATTCACATTGGATTGTTCCGTAAATCCTTGGTGTACGGAAGCAGTAGCAGGCATCTGAGTTCCACCCTCCACCAAACGATAGAGGTTTTCACCATATTTTTCAAGATATTTATAATCTTCAAAATCAGTGACTAATATTTTATCTACAAATACACCATCTGCGTATATGGAGCCATCCGTATCGATTACTATATCAGATGCATCTACCGGTACAGAAATGTTACCGCTTTCACCTACTAATTTATTACCATTCATATCAACAATATTACCTTCATTCGTCTTTGTAAAAGATCCGTCACGAGTATAAAGGATTTGTTCATTACCTTTCTCATCAGCTGCTGCTACTTGAAAGAACCCTTTTCCTTCTAATGCTAAGTCATAGGTATTAGCTGTTTCTCTTAAGGAACCTTGTCCAAAATCAGTATAAACCTCACCTAATTTTACTCCTAAATTCATCTTACCAATTGGTCTTTCATTATATAATTCAGAAGCATCCTTAATTTTAATAGTTAAAACATCATCAAATGATTGATTGGTAATATTATCTTGTTTATATCCCACTGTAGCTGCATTAGCCAAATTATTTGATATAATATCTAAACGTTTCTGTTCATTTGCCATTCCGGTCCATGCGGTATATAATCCTCTTACCATATTCTTTCCCCTTCCATGGTTATGCTTTTGTAAGTAAAACAACTTAATATATATATCGTACAAAACGAGATTTTTATTAATCTCTTTGAGATTTTTTCTCCAGATTTTATCTTTTTGGTTTTATCTTTTGAAGTTTATCCCTTTAGATTTTATCCTCTTTACATTTAATTTTCTTTAAGATTTAATCTCTTTTTCCGCTTAAAAATTCAACAAACTTACCAGTTCCAATTGCAACAGCTGTCATAGGATCTTCTGCTGTCATTGTTGTAATTCCGGTTTTTTCTTCAATTAATTCTTCTAAACCATATAATAAACATCCGCCACCTGTTAACACAATACCTCTGTCAGCAATATCTGCAGCTAATTCAGGTGGAGTTTTTTCCAGTACACTATGAACAGCTTCTACAATTTGAGAAGTTGTTTCTTTTAATGCTTCTTCTGTCTCATCAGAAGAAACAGATATGGTTTTTGGCAAACCGGTTACAAGGTTACGACCTCTAACATCCATTGTTACTGTCTCAGGTCTTTTATAAGCAGAACCTATTTTAATTTTAATATCTTCTGCTGTTCTTTCACCGATTAATAAATTATGTTTCTTTCTCATATATCTTACGATGGCTTCATCAAAATCATCGCCAGCAATCTTAATAGAAGTACTTACTACAGTACCGCCCAAAGAAATAACTGCTATATCAGAAGTACCACCACCTACATCAACAATCATGTTACCACATGGTCTGGATATATCAATACCTGCTCCAATGGCAGCTGCAATTGGTTCTTCAATAATTGCAACTTCCCTGGCACCTGCCTGATAGGTTGCATCTTCAACAGCTTTCTTTTCAACTTCTGTGACACCACTAGGAACACAGACACTGATTCTAGGTTTACGGAAACGTTGCTTGCCAACTGCCTTTTGAATAAAGTATTTAAGCATCTTTTCTGTAACTGTATAATCAGAAATAACACCCTGTCTTAATGGTCTTACTGCAACAATATTACCAGGTGTTCTGCCAAGCATTAATCTTGCCTCTTCACCAATTGCTTTTATCTTATTGGTATCTCTATCAAATGCAACAACAGATGGCTCTTTTAAAACAACACCTTTACCTTTCATATAAACTAAAACACTTGCGGTACCTAAATCAATTCCTATATCGCTGCCCAGCATATTATAAATCTCCTTTCAATTCTTGTGATTCCCGTTTTCTTCTTTAAAGTATAAATGTATAACTAGCTTGTCTATCGGATTAATCAATTTCTGTTTCTGTCATTTTTAAGTTCTATTTTTTGTTGTTTAAATATGGTTGGCTTATTTATTAGCAATACTCAGTTTTTATAAACCATTTTCAACTTTTGCCTTCATCTCTATTTTTTCCAATACAATACCATTTAAACATACTCTATATCATTATATACATATTTTTGGAATAATTCAAAGGAAATTTTTATTTTTTCAAAAAAACTTGACAAATTTAAGATTTCTGTTAGAAGTATGAGAATATCTGGTACATCTTCTCTAAGATTAGTCAAAAAATCAAAAAAACACCCTGTAAATGCAGGGTATTCATTAAGTTACATAGCTAAAATAAAAATAAAGTTTTAATTACCATGATCATATGCCGAATAATCAAAATCAAAGCCTATTAAATATATTATTGGACAACTGTCTAATTTGACTCCAATTAATCTGTAATCCTGATTACAAAATCTAAATACAAATACTTTATCATCTGATGATATTTTCAAATTCTTAGGCTTAAATTTGAGCTTCCAAAATTCTGTGATATTTTATTCTTATTATTCTGACTTTTTAATTTACCCATTACTCAATATACTCCTTGAGGAAATAATCTTTTATCAATTCAGTATTAATAATATCGTTGATTTCTGTATTTTGCCATGGAGTTTCTGAATGAGTCATATTTCTTAACTTCCAAGCAGAATATTGTCCAAAGGTATCATAGACATCCTCAAGTATTTTTTCGGTTTCCGAATCAACACAAGAAAAATCATATTCCTCTTCAAACACTATCCCATTAGAACCATTTGATTTATATTCATGATAAATTGTTTCAACAACAGGACCATGCCTCCATGCAACAATAGGCTCAGAAAATAATAATTGGTCTTTTATAGCATAATAAGTTCCTTGGGCATAATATAGTAATTTTTGCAGTTTTAGATTAGAAATGTATTCCGAATCACCATCACTCATAACTTTTCTGTTATATGCCAAAAACCATTTAGCAATCATACTAGCTGAATATTTACCAACCATAACATATCCCTCCTATTTAAAGTTTTTGATACAAAGAAAAGACTATCAAGCATTGCATTTACTTGTAGTCATTTACCAATTCCTTTGTCCATAAAATACTTTATCTATCCTTATTATATTCTATTTTTCTAAAAAACAACACATTTTGACAATTTTTATAAAAATGTAATATTTTGTTCGTATAAATACTATGACTGTACTCTCGATAAAGTTATTATAGTTGATAAAGGTACATAATACATTATATGTGTACTATACATATAATGTCAAACATTTATACCATAAAATAAAGAAAACCCCAAACCCTTATAAATAAAGGCTTGGGGTAATTCTTTAATTATGCAATGATAGTAGCAACTTTACCTGAACCAACTGTTCTGCCACCTTCACGAATAGCGAAGCCTAAACCTTGCTCCATAGCGATTGGATGGATTAATTCGATGGTCATTTCGATGTTATCACCAGGCATACACATTTCTGTTCCTTCTGGAAGATTACATACACCGGTAACGTCAGTTGTAATCTTCCAGAAGGAACAGAAATGTGTATGC
>CALDJN010000040.1 GCA_937901695.1 uncultured Anaerocolumna sp. | reverse complement strand
AAAGGAATGTGACTGGAGTTCAGACGTGTGCTCTTCCGATCTAATATAGTAATTAATTTCATAGTTAAAGAATCCAGTATTTTGATATTTATAATAAAAGCGGTAAGTATATCTTTGGCACTAATTGCATTATCAATTTTATTAAATAAGCACTCTTATAATAACAAAAAAGAACGGAACCATGGTTTCATAACTTTAATTGCTTGCATTGGAATTTTTATAATTTTAAATAATTATGGTTATGGTGCATCTTCTATTACAACGATGAGAGAGGCAGTTGTAGAAAATTATAAAATATATGCCGAAGAAGTTTATAAATCAAACAGTTCCGAAGCAAAAAGTGAATATCAAATAAAACTAAATGAATTAACGAGTGGTGAAAATATAAAGGTTTATTTGGCAGAAGAAGATAAACGAGATTTTTCTATACAGCAATATAATTTCAGCCCTAAGGCAAATAAAAATATAATAGTACATTTTATACCCAACAAAAATACTGTTAATGGGATTGATGTGGCATCTTATATGAATCCGCAATTAGCTATACGGTATATATATGATGAGATTCATCTTAAGGTATTATCTAAAAAAAATGTTCAAGTGGTTTTCATGGAGCCTTATTCTATGCTAAAGCAGTTTGTGTTTTTTAAGGATAAGGGAGTATTAAAGGAATTCTACGGAAATAGGTATGAAAAAATTCCGGGAGAAATTATTTTTTATGTTCCTGAAGGTGTTTCCATGAAGATTGTTGAGTAATTAAAATAATTTCATATGCCATTTAATGTTGTAAATCAGATTGAAAATAGTGGTTTCAGGATAATAAAAACCTGAAGCCACTACTTTTTAAGACGAAATACAGATATTTTAGTTTCTTATAAGTCTTCCCAGTAATGTTTTATTAGAAGGGCATACATGTTATCTGCTTAGAATTTCACTATAAACTTCCTTCGTAACTTCTTTAATTCTATTTTCATCAATGTTTTTCTCAAGAAAGAATTCCACCGCATATTTTGCCTGGGCTACTAACATTTCTAAACCATTGACTGCCTTCATTCCCAGTTTTTCTGCCTGTAGAAGCAATTTTGTCTTTAGGGGATTATAGATTAAATCAAGAACGGCTTCACACTGAGTAAATTTACTTAAATCAATAGGACTTCCATCTATGTTAGGGTACATGCCTACAGGGGTTGCATTGACAATTACCTGACCATTTCCATGGTTTTCATAGCATTCTTCATATGTTATAACATTGCCACGAAGGGTTCTGCCAACCAGAATGATTTCTTTTGCCTTTAAGGATTTTAAAACAGCAACTACTGCTTTAGAAGCGCCTCCATTTCCTAAGACCAGTACTTTTTTATCTCTGATTTCAACTTTATTATTTTGTATCATATATAAAAAACCAGAGAAGTCCGTGTTGTGTCCTACCAGCTTACCGTTGGTATTTACAATAGTATTAACAGCACCAATCTGCTTTGCGTTTTCGTCTATTTCATCCAGATAAGGAATTACTTTTTCCTTGTAGGGAATGGTTACATTAATAGCTTTAAAATCTCTTTTTTCCATAAATGATGGAAATTCTTCTTTTGTTAATGGAGTTAAATCGTATTTATAATCTGCAAGTTTCTCATGAATGATTTTCGAGAAACTATGTCCTAATTTTTCGCCTATTAATCCGTATTCCAAGTTTATCTTACTCCTTTCAAATCTGACAAAGTATTAAGAATCATATTTATTATTATCTAGAATAGTATAATTTAGAGAATTTTACAAGAGACAATTTGTCATTCTGAGAGCAAATTCAGCTTGCTGAATGATGTTCGAAGAACCTCACTTTAAAATAAGATTTTTCCAGCTTCTAATTCAGCTTTGCCGAATTTGCTCTCAGAATTATCACGCTTAACAGCACAGCTATGAACGAAAGGGATTCTTCGCAAATT
>CALDJN010000039.1 GCA_937901695.1 uncultured Anaerocolumna sp. | reverse complement strand
CCCACAATAAACTGGCAGTAGGAATAAGGCTCAGCTTCACGGATTTCTATACTGTCATTTTGATTATAAGGACATAAGGCATTGTAATACTTCATAGCTTGATCCCCCCGCCCTAATATGCATTCTGCGGCCCATGCCCATGGATTGGGATGGCTAAATATCGCCCCATTTTCTTTCAATCCCGGATATACCCTTGTAACAAATCCAATATCCTCATCAGGTATTGTATAGGAAGGGCCATTTAACATAATACCATAAGGTGTGTATAAGTAATGATCTACACTGTTCATTGCTTTACTTCCTCTGTCCTTTGATGCCAAACCGGATAATACTGCCCAGGCATTGGATTCCAAATGAATTCTTCCTTCTTTATCCTCATTTATTCCAATCTTTTTCCCGTTCTTTGTAATACCTCTGATGTACCATTCCTTATTCCAAAGCACCTGTTCACAAACGTCCTTCACTTTTGAACGTATCTCCTCATACTTTACAACATCTTCTGCCTTGTTTTGATATTCTGCGATTTCAATAAAATTACCCAATGCCCAGTAAAAAAGGAAGGAAACCAGAGCACTTTCGCCTCCTCCAAGGTTAAGACAATCATTCCAGTCTGCCCGCAATCCCTTACAGATACCATTCTTTCCTATCTGTTCATTTGAAAAATCCAGTATTCTGGTCATATGCTCGTAAACAGAACCGCTGCCACCGTCTGCATAGGTAATTTCTTCATCTAAGAAAGATGTTTCACCGGTTTCTTTTACATATTGGGTGATTGCACTAATCAGCCACAAAGCATCATCTGAGCAAGCATCTTCTATTCCATGAACAATGTCATTTCTATTTGGTGAAGGAATAACCGTTGGTGATTGAAATGGTTTTGCCGAACTATCCGGTTCAAACCATTCCGGCTGAAATAGATGTAGTCCATAGCCTTTTGATACTAAGGCACGCAATAATTCTACTATTCTCTGCTTACATTTTTCTGGATTGGAGTGCGGAATTGTCATTGCATCCTGTGAGGTATCCCTAAATCCTAATCCCGTTCTTCCTCCCACCTCAATGAAGGAAGCAAATCTGGAAAACATAACGTTTATTTCTGCCTGATATAGATTCCATATATTAATTAATGTGTTCATACCTTCATTTGGAGTATGAATGACTAACTTATTTAATTTTCTATTCCAAAAGTCTGCCATTTGCTTATAAGCAGCGTCTATCCTGCTTAAATCCGAATATTCTTCTCTGATCCGCTTTCCTTGATCACGGCTGCCTTCCCCTAACATAAAGACCAATCGAACTTCTTCTCCCGGATGGATAATCAGTTTCTTATGTAAGGAACCACAATGATTATTACCCTTTTCAAAGCTACCGCTTAAGACACCTTTTTCTACTGCAATGGGATTGTTTTCACTGCGATAAAGTCCGATAAATGTATCTCTTAGGCAGTCAAAACCATCGGGTGCAAAATTCGCAGTAAAATACTGATATCCAAACTCTTCATAAAATAAGTCATATTCTATAATTCCATTTTCATAAGAGGAACCTGCTGCATAGTTACTCATTTGAAAATTCTGATTATCCATGTCAATGTGGTGATAGGAAAATTCACAATAGGAAAATACACTTAATTCCCTATTAACTGTACCTGTATTTTTAACTTTTATATCCCATAATTCCACTGGATCGTCTATGGGTATAAACAATGTCTGTTCTGCTTTAATGTCACTATATTCACAAAAATATTTGGTATAAGACAACCCATGTCTGCACTGATACTTGGCTTTATCCAAAGGTTTACCAACCGGCTGCCAGGATATGCTCCAATAATCTCCGGAATTATCATCCCGTAAGTAAACATAATGACCCGGTCGATCCATGGGTACACTATTGGCACGAAAACGGGTAATCCGATGATATTCCAGTGATTTATAAAACACATATCCCCCAGCAGTATGGTTGACCACTGCACACATATCCTTTACTCCTAAGTAATTTGTCCAAGAAGTTGGTAAATCCACCTTTTCTATTACATATTCTTTATTGTCATTGTCAAAATAACCATATTTCATAAATTGCTGCACCTCCTGAATAATAAGAAATCCATTCATATAATTAGTTACTTTAATTATAGCTAAGAACAGTTTTTATACTATTGCCAGGGATGTCAATATTTGATTTATATTGCTCTTCTATATGATTGATACTCAAACCATTATATTTATTTAGAATAGGACGTATTTTCTTATTACATAAAAAAATGATTTGCGTGTCAAAACTCTTATATAGTTTTTGAATGAATAGTGCTGCATACATATACTATTCATAATTTAATTAATATAAGAGTTTTGACACGCAAATCAAATATGTCATTCTGAGCGTAAATTCAGCAGAGCTGAATTTGAGATTTCTCACAAATTCTACTTTGTAGAATTATATTCAGAATGACATGTTAATTTTATAACTTTATTACTGAGTATCTTTTTTATTTCAGATGTAGATTTATTTATTTGCTGGATTATATTTCTTTTAGATGCAGGCTCAAATATTTGCTTCATCTTTTTTCTTCAAGATGCAGGCTCAAATGTTTACTTCATCTTTTTTCTTCAAGATAAAAGGTTCATATATTTGCTTCATCTTTTTTACCACCATATTTTGATTGCTATCCTGTATTACAATGTCATACCGCCCCGGAATAGTACCAAAAGTCACAGTCTCCTCGAATCCAGTCAGCTTCTTTAATTCAGAAAGCATATTCTGTTTGGTAGCATCTTTGTGATATATTTTTAAGTAAGCATATCCGGGATATTCTTTGGAATTCATTTGCACCATACGAATATTCCGGGCTATAGAAAGTTTCTTAATTCGTTGATAGATTTTCGTAATGTGCTCCTGCTTATGGATACACATAATACATAAAGATTCTGCTTCACTTCCTGAACTTCCTTTTATAAAATTACGATAGAGTGAGGTTCTTCCTTTGTGATAAATCTCTTCTTCTACCGGATGAAAAAATTCTTCATAATATATCATCAAAGTTTCTTGCAGCAATGCTGCATTAAAGCAACAGACTTTTTCTTCTCTTAAAAGTTCTTCCAGTGCATATACTGCATCTTTGCTTAATACCTTTTTCCTTAGAAATTCCTTCTTGTTTACGTCATATAAAACTGCTCCATTAAATGCAATTACCGGCAACTTTATAGGTATATCCTTTACAAAATCCATTAAGGAGGCAATGGTTCTTTCTGTTGATATGGTAAAGCTAGCTCCACGCCCAATCATACGGTTTAATTCAATCTTGCTGTAAGATGTTATTTGCTCCTTATCATCTAATAAAGTTTCATCTAATCCGCTTACAAACAGAATATTATTATTGTGTCTTCGAGGTAATGAGATTTGATTTACAATAATTGATACCGCAACGCCAATAAGCGTATCCAGCACACGGTTTAATACAAATAAATATGGATTACTATCACTTAAATGGTTTACTGTAATACTTAAAAATACAACACCGGAAAAGAAAGATACTGCTTGTTTCTTTAAAAGAACCGCTGTATATATAACAGGAATAACGGAAATGGAAACAAATAAATGTTTCCACAATGTAGGTGTATCTTTTAATATATAAGTATTAATAACTAAAACAATACATCCCCAAAAAGCCCCATTAAATGTACCAAATGTTCGTGCTTTGGCATTGCTTTTACTATTTCCCAAATCGGTCTCCATACAAAAAATAGCTGCAATGACGGAATAGAATGGAATTCCTTGCTGACCTCTAAGTAGATAAATAATAAGACAAATAAATACAGC
>CALDJN010000038.1 GCA_937901695.1 uncultured Anaerocolumna sp. | reverse complement strand
CAGCCTTCTTTCGAAGGCTGATGAAATTTAAGAAACCTTACATTTCATCAGAAAGTCACTTTGTGACTTTCTGGGTGATAATCATATTATTAGTTTACCATGCTCCGAAGCTTTTCTGCGCGCTTATATGCAAGCTTTAAAAACTCGCATGGCTGCAAATTTTCATAACCGTTATTTATTACTTCAATAGATATAGTACCAGCAAAACCGGAAATCTTTATTTTTTGCATTACATCCTTCCATGATATCGTACCATCGAACGGTAATTTATGCTCATCTTCCAACCCATTATTGTCATGCAAATGCATCGCAATTAATTTATCCCCGAATTCTGATAATAAGTCTTCATTTGGCGTTCTACAATTTTGATGACCACTATCATAACAAAATCTCACTTGCTCCGATTTTATATTATTTAAAATATATCGCAAATGCATCATATTACGCATATTTTCAAAAGCAAGATAAACACCACTGTCCTCCGCTTTACCGACAAGTCTTCGAAGCCGTTCAAGACCTATCGCGTTTATCGGTGGAGGATTTAAACCTTGATTTATATGCAGCACCATCGCAGGTACTTTGTATCGCTCACAATCTGCCAAACAGGACAGCTGTATATTAAAATACTCGTCACCGTCTATATTATCCAGCCAAAAATTATTCGCCCCTGTAAATGGCGTATGTAAATTTTCAATTTGCAATCCATTTTTTCGAGCAAGCTCAGGATTTTGGTGCTTAGTTTCGTCTGGATTATCAGGGAAGCCTGCCCAACCAAGCATGACTCCATCAAATCCAGCCTCACGAATAAGCTTATACCTTTCATTCATTGGTATGTCATACCCAAAGTAATCGTGCACTGCGATACGCTTCATATAAAACCTCCTGTACTATTGTATTAATAATCTAAAGTTCAGAATATCTATTTGTTGTGACGTATTATATAAAATATACGCGGTTTAATACAATCATATTTCTTTAAGAAACTCCAATGCTTTCTTATGTAAAAATGGTTGAATAAGTGGATAAGTTAAATCTTCTGGTATATCGTAAAACAATTTAATTTTACTAATTTCAAAATGAAGTTGGCTTTCTATCGTTTCTACTTCCGAATAATATAATTGCCCGAACGATTCAACAGAGTTAACATTGTTATCTCTAACAACAGAATAGATGCATATTGGCGTTAGCTTAAACTTTGTTGCTCCTGTTTCCTCAAATAATTCTCTTGAAGCAGTATCATCAATACTTTCATTTTCTTCTCTATGTCCACCTGGGATTTCCCAAGTATTCCTATCCCTATGTCTTACATATATCCACTGTCCATTAAATTTTGTCATTATTACGGCAAATAATAATTTACTGTCCTCTTTAGTAGCTAATCCGTAAAAATTCACTTTGATCATTATGTCATACCTCACTTTAAATCACCTGACGGGACACGATGCTATATACTTTACTTTGAAACCCACTCGAAATTTAGTACTATCACTGCTACAGTATGCTGCAAATACAATGCTACCGAATTTCGCCTACCATAGAGCTTCCGACACAGCTTGCTGTTTATCTTATTTTTCGTTTATTTTCAGGTTGTTTAAACCATTCTGTTGATGCCACAGACTTACATCAGCGAGTGATAATTAATTAGTATTCTTTTATGTACAGTAAGGCGCAAGATTTCTCAATCCCGCGCCCTTTTTGTACCTATATCATATGTCTCATATAATTATTGCAGTCTGAGCTTGCTTACATCTTTTAAAGGTAATCCGGTCTTTTCAGATATTGTCCGATCATCAAGAATTTCCAATAGGCTTTTTGCTATTTGGATAGACTTCTCTAACTCTCCCTCTGCCTTTCCTTCTGCTTTTCCTTCTGCTTTTCCTTCTGCTTTTCCTTCTGCTCTTGCACCTGTAATTCTGGTTATTTCATCGTGAATTGCCATTTCTCTCGCTTCATAATATCTTCTTATTTCATCGAAGCTTCCCAAATTCTCTAGAATTTCTTCTGCTTTCGCTATAGCTGGTTCTGTTCTTTTCACCATTTCAAGCACCTCCTCAGGCGAATCTTCTATAAACACCATCCATCTATCCAAAGGTTTACTCAAATCCGGTTGCTTCTTTCTGAACTTCGGTAGTTCAAGAAATCGAATTTCCAGAACGTCTGTTAACTTGCATTCCTTGTTTGAGTCCTCCCACAAATGAAAGACTGTATTGAACTTATCAGTCTCGATATAGTTAAAATCAAGAATATTTATTGTTATTGTCTTTTTTAACTCGTTATATGGCTGTCCTGCTTTCAATTGCTCTGTAAATATTTTTGACCTCTTATCCATATTGTATTGATTTACTAATTGCACTTCAATGTTGATATGTTCCCCACGAACTGTTCTTGCACGAATATCTAAAATCCCTAGCTTGTCTTCAATGCTATCTCTTTTCAATTCTGTACCATCAACGATTTCTATATCTTCCAGCATTTCTGAGTCGCACAATTCCAGTACAGCATTCAAGAAGCTGATCAATATATCCTTGTTTTTTGAATCTCCAAAC
>CALDJN010000037.1 GCA_937901695.1 uncultured Anaerocolumna sp. | reverse complement strand
GTCATCCATACAAATTTGCCAATTGGAAAAAGCTTGCTTTTTCAACCTTTCCTCCTATAACTTCAAAGTTATAATAAATATAAAAGTATTTGTATTTGATTATACTATAATCTATTAGTATAATATTTACAAGAGGAAGTTTTACACTCATATATTTTTTAAGGAGATTAGGATTATGGATATTAAGACAATGATTACTCTTAATAATTATCGCTGTGAAACGGATTCAATCGGTTCAAAAAATGTACCCCAAAGTGCCTATTATGGGGTACAGTCTTTAAGAGCAGCTGAGAATTTTCATATTACTGGATTATCTTTACACCCTGAGATAATCAATAGTTTAGCATATATAAAGAAGGCTTGTGCCGTTACCAATTGTGAGGTGGGGCTATTAGGCAAGAAGAAAGCAAAAGCAATCATGCAGGCTTGTGATGAAATACTCCAAGGAAAACTTCATGAATATTTTATAGTTGATCCTATTCAAGGTGGCGCTGGTACTTCAATCAATATGAATGCCAATGAAGTTATTGCCAATAGAGCAATTGAATTGCTAGGCGGAAATAAAGGTGATTATACTTTGATAAATCCCAATGATGATGTAAATTGCGGACAATCAACCAATGATGTAATTCCTACAGCTGGCAAAATAACAACCTTACGCTTGTTAGAACAAGTACATAAGCAATTACTTCGATTATATCAGGCATTTCTTATAAAATCAGAAGAATTTAATGACGTGATTAAGATGGGTAGAACCCAGCTGCAGGATGCGGTTCCTATTCGCCTGGGTCAGGAATTTAAAGCTTATGCAGCAGCAGTGAAACGAGATTTAGAGCGAATATATAAGGCAATGGATGAAATGAGAAGCGTAAACTTGGGTGGAACTGCAATTGGTACTGGGCTGAATGCTGATACTCTGTATTTACAAAGAATAGTTCCAGTCCTAACTAAAATCTCAGGTGTAAAACTAATGCAGGCCGAGGATTTAATTGATTCCACTCAGAATCTGGATTCCTTTGTAGTAGTTTCTGGAGCAATCAAAACTTGCGCAGTGACTCTTTCGAAAATATCCAATGATTTGCGCTTAATGTCATCTGGGCCAAGAACTGGCTTTGGGGAAATCAACCTTCCAGCAAAGCAAAATGGTTCTTCCATTATGCCTGGTAAAGTGAATCCAGTAATCCCGGAAGTAGTGAATCAGGTAGCCTTTAATATTATTGGAAATGACGTTACCATTACCATGGCAGTTGAAGCAGGACAGCTTGAGCTAAATGCATTTGAACCCATTATATTCTATAATTTATTCCAATCCATCGATACGCTAGCCTATGCTGCAAAAACCTTTGTAGACAACTGTGTGATGGGCATTACAGCTAATGAGGAACGTTGCAGACAATTAGTAGATAACAGCGTAGGTATTATAACTGCAATATGCCCCCATGTAGGATATAAAAAGGCTTCTGAGCTGGCAAAAGAAGCGATTATCTCAGAAAAATCTGTACGAGAATTAGTATTAAGCAAAGGATTGCTTGGGGAGAAGGATATAGATAGGATATTGGATCCTAAACATATGACCGAACCAGGAATCTCTGGTAAAGAATTACTTAAAATTTCATAACTAAGTTAAAGAAATAAGTGGAAAAAGCTTGTATGACACTTAATTTTTTATTTTTGAGTATTTGAAAAGTGCAAAATCTTTTATATTCATCTTTGATCTGAGTATCAAATTCAGTTTCCATTCATAGTGGTGCCGCCAAGCTATGGGGATTTGGCACTTTAATCATATTTTCATATGATTAAAAATTAAAGGGATAGTATCTAATATAAGAGACGATAAGTGTAAAAAAATAATAGAAAAGTATGATAGGGCATATTGAGATGACAAATAGTGAAATTTTATATGATGGGGTATTTTGAGATGACAAATAGTGAAATTTTACAAGTGGCGATGCAGCAGTCAGCCATTGATATGAGCTGCAATAAAGAGGATTATGAGAAAAATGAAAATGTTGTTGTAATCTCGAAAAAGAACCCAGAATGCAGGAAGTATCTTGAGTTACCATTTTATTGTGATTTGGTTTCTTATGGCAATAATGTGGTTGCGTCTGTTAATCCTGAAATAAAAGAAAAAGTAGAAGCTTACATTAATAAATATCCTGTGGAGCATTGTTTTGAACCCCCCAATTTACATGTGCTAAATGATGTTTTACAAGAATATGATATGAGAATATGCTTTATGGCGGAATATTTTCTTCCGGATTTGAATTCATTAAAAAAGCTTAACTGTGGCTTTACATTGAAAGTTTTGGTACAAAGAGATTTTGAAAAGCTATATACATCTGAGTGGAGCAATGCCCTTTGTGAGGAGCGAAAGCATCTGGATGTGCTGGGCGTGGGCGCTTACGATGGGGAAAGACTTATTGGATTAGGAGGATGTTCTGCCGATTGTGAAACTATGTGGCAGATAGGTATAGACGTTTTGCCTGAATATCGTAGACAAGGAATAGCATCTGCACTTACAAGCCAGCTTGCTTTAGAGATACTTGAAAGAGGTAAAGTTCCATTCTATTGTGCAGCATGGTCTAATGTTAAGTCAGTAAGAAATGCTATAAAAAGCGGATTTAGGCCAGTGTGGGTAGAAGTAACTGCAAAAAGTAAAGAAACCGTTGATAAGATGAATTTAGGCTGAGATAGGGAAGCTTATGTAAAATATTGTTGTATTTGAAGATATTACTTTTATACCTGTAGTCAAGCCGATACCAATTTTATTAATATAATAAGATAATAAAAAGATTTCACCGGATAAAAAACCGTTGAATGTAGAATCACCATATTTTACATTACTACAGCTAAAATCAGTAGAATCAGAGGAATTAGTAGAATCAGAGGAATCAGTAGAATTAGTAGAATCAGAAGAATCGAAATAATATCTAGCTGCCTTATTATTTTCCAGATAAATCATAATAAATTTTGCGTAACCAGAATTATAAACATATGCTTGGGAGCCTATATAAGAGTTTTCAATTCTATTAGGTTACCAAGCTTTTTATTAGCCTATGATTTTATATCCTAAACTGATTTTTACACTTCTAATCAAAGTTTAAATGAAACTTGCAATAATAATGTAGCTTGCTATATAATGTTTTAAGACGGAGGTAAGATATGTATAAGCTACTGGTGGTTGAAGATGAAAAATCAATTGCATATGGAATCGCAAATAGTATTCCCTGGGGGGAATGGGGATTTGTAATTAATGGCGTCTGTGGTAATGGATTGGAGGCACTTGAACAAATAAAAAAAGACAAGCCTCATGTTATAATTTCAGATATACGAATGCCAGAAATGGATGGAATTGAACTGATGCAGTATCTTAATCAGCATTACCCAGAGATTAAGATTATTATCCTAAGTGGTTATAATGATTTTGAATACCTACAAATGTCTATTAAAAACAGGGTTACGGAATACTTATTAAAACCGACTGATATTGATGAGTTTGAAGTTATGTTTCGTAAATTGAAGAATAGGCTTGATGATGAAAATAGGAAGAAAATAGAACAACAGGAACTAAAGCAGGCTTACGAAGAAAGCAAGAGTCTTAAACTTAGAAAAAAGTTTAATGATTTAATAAAGGGCTATGGCTACAACGAAGAAAAGATGGAGGAAGAATTCTTAAAACAGGATAGAAACTGGTTTGGAGTTATTTTGATTAGTTTTGATACTCAAAATTCAGAAGATAAGAATGCCATCTATCAGGAACAAACTAAGATAGAGAAACTTCTTAATGAAAAAACTGCTAAAGAGAATATTACAGGAAGGTTTATTTTGAACTTTGAAGAAAAGATAACTGGAATTCTAAGCACTGAAGAGGAACCAGAGGAAGAAGTTCTTCGTGACTATGCCAAGAAGGTGTTGGAATGCGTCTTAGGAGAGGGGAACTCCAATGCATATGTAGGTATTAGTAACTTCTATATGGATTTTCAGGTGCTTCCTCAGTGTTATGAGCAGGCAAAGTGTTGTGTCAGCCAGAAAATCTATAGTGAAGCCAAAAGCCTGATTATGTTCTATAAAGAAATTCAGGAAGCAGATTTTGACTATTATGCTATTTCCTTTGATGTGGGGAAGATTGTAAAGGAAATTTTGGAGCAGCAGGAAGATAAAATAGAAGATACATTGGAACAGATTTTCTCTGAATTTAAAGGAAAGCTGATTCTCGATTATGATTGTATTAACCGTCTAAGTCTTGAGCTAATGTTTAGTCTATCCCGTGAGCTGTTGCGCTACGGTGTTCAACTTGAGAAGGTTATGAAAAAGATGGATTATACATATACACACATATATTCCTTCAAAAGTTTGGAGGAGAAAAGAAAGTTCCTATTTAAAATTCTTCGGGAAGTTTCCAAAGAAAGTGCTCGTATGAAGGGAGAATGGAAAAACAGAAGTAGCCTTGCTCAGCAAATAAAGGAAATTGTGGATGCAGAATATGACTCTAACCAGATTTCTTTAGAGTACGTTGGTGCAAAGGTGTGTAAGAATACAGCATATATTTCTAAAATATTTAAAAATGAATTTGGATGTAATTTTAGTGATTACATCATGTCAAAGCGCTTGGAAAAAAGTCAGAAGCTTTTGACTAATCCTGCACTTAAAATATATGAGATTTCCGAGAAAATGGGATGGGCTGATGTATCAAACTATATTAAGCTATTTAAAAAAAAGTATGGTATGAGTCCAAAAGAATATCGTAATATCCTCCAGGCAGGAGGTGGAAGTACTGCAAAACACATTGAAAGTGATTAAAATGAAAAAGCGGAATAAAAGAAAGAACCTAGGTTTAAAAGGTAAGATGCTATTCGGCGTTTTACAGGTGCTGATTCCAATTATGATAATTATCACTATTTTATTCTGGAATACCAGGAAGGTTATGAAACAGGAATATATGCGTGCCACCCAAAGCAGCGTTACTGATATAGCGAATAAAATAGATGCTAAACTTTTGGATATTTATAGTGTTTCTGATAATTTTGCTGCAAATGACCAGTTAGATAAATATATTGAAAAGGAATATTCACCAGAAGAGCAACTGTATAAAAAACTAGATACTGTCAGTATTTACAGTAACATATTTTCAGCATATGATATACTAAATAAGCGAGTAAAAATCAGCGCAATATACACTTACAAGGGAGAATTATTTAATTTTCTGGAACTAGATAATAATACGAAAGAGGTTATAAAGATATTACAGGATATGAATATTGAAGACCCTGACCTTTTGATGAAGTTTCACTGGTTTCCGTTACAAGATAATTTTCTTCTTAGCAAATATCCTGATGAGATTCGCGAGAAGAAGGCTGTTATGGGTATCCGCAGGATATATTCATTGGAAAAAGGAAGATATGAATATGTGCAATTATTTGCTTTAAAAGAAAAAGAGATATATGAACAGTATTGTGAAATGGCAGAATCTATTCCTGGTGATATCTATATTATTACAGGAGACGGCAATTTGATTTCCTCTAGTAATGAAGAAGTTGTAAAAGCCGGAAAAATTCCAAGGGAAATCAAAGATATGATATTAGAACGTACTAAGGATTCCGAAGAAATGTGGGATGCTTCGGGTAATCAAATGGTAAATGTAAAAGCCTCCGAAGTGAATGACTGGATGACAGTTATGATAATTCCTGTAAAGGCAGTTACTAAAGAGGTGGATGTACTATACTACAGAATTTTCTTTATTATGATAGTTTGTATCGGACTTTGCGCAATAATGGTATTATATTTATATAAAAGCTTTATGGATCCTATCGGTGAGCTTAATGCTTCAATGAAAAAAGTGTATGGCGGTAATCTAAACGCTTATATTGAAGTGAAACAGAAAAATGAAATGGGAGATATGATACGCTATTACAATTCAATGCTGGAACGGATTAATACCCACTTTATTGAAAATCTGAGGGCTGAACGTAAGAAAAAAGAACTAGAACTTGAAGTTTTGATGAGCCAGATTAACCCTCATTTTCTTTATAATACACTTGAAAATATTGTGTGGATGTCCAATGATGCCGGTAGACCGGATATTGGACGTATGGCAGCATCTCTTGGAAGAATGTATCGTCTATCAATAAGCGGGGGTCAGGTAATTGTTCCGATGGAACATGAAATTGAGCATCTTATGGCCTATGTAAAGATTCAAAAAAACCGTTATAAGGAAGATTTTAAATTTGACCTTCATACGGATATGCAGCAGATGCATGAATTGTATTCTTTAAAAATATTGCTGCAGCCTGTTGTAGAAAATTCCTTTCTATATGGTATGACAGGATTAAAGCATCCTATGTCAATCCAGTTAACCATTAAGGAAAAAGGTGGATGGGTTATCATAAAAGTGATGGATAACGGCCACGGAATGGACAAAGAAAAATTAAAGGAAATTCGGAATCAAATTCGCTTTGGAGAGACAGAGAAGGCTGAACAAGAGAGGAACCGCTGCAGTACCGGAATCGGACTTCATAGTGTGGAAATGAGAATTAAGTTGTATTTTGGAGTTGATCATGCTGTTTCTATATACAGTAAAAAAGATGTGGGAACTTTAACTGTTATACGAATCCCTAAAATAACCAGAGATGATGTTGATGAAAATGGAAATTTAAAAGAAAATAAGTAAATAAAGTGAGACCCAACAAAGAAATCAGGCATAGAGCTGCCTGATTTCTTTGTTTTTATATAAAAGGGTGCAAAAAGAAGCAATAGGAAATGGTTAAAATTTTATTCTTCTTTTTAGAAATAGCCAGACACTTTCTCTATAAAAACAAAAATAGCCAACAAATATAAAAAACTACATATATGTTATTGAAAATAAACACGTTAGAATATAGGTAGGAAAGGAAAGCTCATATTACGATGACTCTTCCTGCTAAAATAGAAAGTGAGAGACAGGCTTATGAAAATGAAAAAATCATCAGTACCCAAAAGAAGTACAAAATGTTCGAAGGAACAAAAGAAAGAAAATAGATATGGATGGCTTTTTATATCTCCATATTTAATATTTTTCACTATTTTTACAGGTATTCCTTTTGTAATTGCAATTGCGATGTCATTTTTAAATGTGAAATATATTACCAGGCTAGACGATTTGAAATTTGTAGGACTCCAGAATTTCATAAAGGTATTCCAAAACAAGGAAACTATGCTGTCACTTCTTAGAACCTTTCAATACTCGTTGATTTATGTACCATTAATTATGATAGTGGGATTTATACTGGCATTTATTTTAAACAGAGGTGTATACCTAAAAAATACAATCCGTTCTCTTGTATTTATGCCTTATGTATCCAATATGGTAGCAGTTGCAATTGTATTTAAAGTTTTACTAGGTAATAATAGTCCAATTATTATAGCTTTAAGAAATATGGGAATGGATCCTCCACTTCTTTTGCAAGACTTAAAATGGGCTCTTCCTACAGTAGCAATAATTTCCGTATGGAAAGGAGTGGGATTAAACATGGTTGTTTATCTTGGAGCGCTACAGGAAGTACCTGCCGAACTGTTAGAGGCAGCACAGATTGATGGAGCAACAAAATGGCAGAGGGTTCGCAAAGTCATTATTCCAATGATTTCGCCAACAACATTCTTCTTGGTAACTAGTTCAATTATTGGTTCATTTCAAAACTTCACCTGTATACAGGCGCTTACTGACGGCGGTCCGGGACAGGCAACTACAGTTATGTCTGTAAATATCGTTCGTACTGCATTTACGAAATTTGAAACCGGTCAAGCAAGTGCAATGGCCCTAATTATGTTTGTAATCGTTATGATTGTAACTCTTATTCAATGGCACGGACAGAAAAAATGGGTAAATTATTAAGGAGGAACAGTCAATGCAGAAAAAAGATAAAGGTTTAAAAGTATTATTAACGTTTGTCATTCTGGCTATGGGATTGATAGTTAACTTTCCATTTATATTTATGATTTCTTCTTCATTTAAGGTTAGTGGAGAAGTTATGAAATTCCCTTGGCATCTGATTTCAGAAAATCCGACACTCATGAACTTTAAGGAATTATTTTCAAATGGCATCTACAACTTTCATAAATGGTATTTAAATACCATTGTTATGACAGCACTTACTATATTAATTAAAGTGTTCTTTGTAAGCTTTACAGCATATGGATTTGCAAAGATTAAATTTAAGGGAAAGGATATTATATTCCTTATATTATTGTCAGCCATGATGATACCAAGCGATATTATGATTATACCAAGATACATGATATTTAAGAATTTACATATTCTTGACTCTATGTGGGCATTAATTTTGCCAAGTTGTGTGGATGTATATTTTGTGTTCTTATTACGTCAATCATTTATTTCGATTCCAGATTCCATTAGTGAAGCGGCAAAAATTGATGGATGTGATCACCTCCGTATTTATTGGAGAATTATTTTTCCACTGGCAAAACCGGCAATTGCAACTATGGCACTTTTTTCTTTTGCATGGGCTTGGAATGATTACATGGGTCCGTATCTGTACATATCCACTATGGATAAGCAAATGTTATCAGTTGGGGTTAAATTATTCTCATCTGGTATGATTCAGGATTATGGTACCCAGATGGCTGCAGCAACAGTTGTACTTTTGCCAATTCT
>CALDJN010000036.1 GCA_937901695.1 uncultured Anaerocolumna sp. | reverse complement strand
AAATTTGTCTATTCCCGAATTAAAAACAACCATAGATTTAATTTGTAAATATATTGAAAGTTTAGATTTGACAAAAATTAAATATGAATGAAATATTTACTTAAATATGGTATTGAATTATTAAATATGAGAAAGAACCTAAAAGGAAATGATGCTCCTTTTGCTATTAAGTGTCTGTTTTAAATTACGAAATTTGCAAAAAAGAAATGGAGTTTTGTGTGAAATGTTGCGTCGTTAGTAAGGTTATTTTTTTAAAATACCGATATAATTATATATAAAAAATACTAACAATGGAGACTATGCAAATAACCAAAAACGCTGACTTTTCTAGGTGGGGTGCAGACAGATGATAGAAATAGCAATTTGTGATGATGATGAAAAAGACATAAATGTTATTAAAAATTATGTTGTTGAATATATGAATGAAAAGAATCTTTCCCATACAATAAGCACATATAAAACAGGTGAGGAACTTCTGGAAAGTAATCATTCTTTCAATATCGTTTTTCTTGATATTGCTATGGGTAATGGAATGAATGGGATTATTGCGGGAAGAAAATTCCGTTCCATAAGTAGAAAAACAAAAATAATTTATATAACAAGTTTTCATGAATACATGGAACAGGCATTTAATGGAGTACATGCTTTTGCGTATTTGGAAAAGCCAGTTGTAAAAGATAAAATCAACCTTCAATTAAGTGAGGCGGTACATATAGTGGAAGAGGAAAAGCAGCAAAAACAAGTTGTGACTTTTGAAGTGCTTGAAGTAGTAGAAGAACAGCACCTAGATACCGTGATAAAGGAATTTGATGTGGATGACATTTATTATTTTGAGTATGTTGGTCGAAAAATAATGTTAAAAACAAGTAAAAAAGAATATTTTTTTATTGGTCAAATGAAAGATATCATCAAGAAAATGGAGTCATATATGTTTGCCAGTTGCCACCAAAGCTACATGGTTAATATGAAGTATGTTTTGAAGATCAAGGGATACGACTTGTATTTAAAAAATGGGAGCATACTTCCAGTATCACAAAAGAAATCGGCAAATTTTCGAGAGAAAATGAATAAATTTATACATAAAAGTATATAGGAGATGCAATGGAAAACTATTTATCACTTTTGTTAGGGACAATATTTTCTTGTGTTATTATTTCTGCCATCATGTTTCAATATATTAATGAGTCATATGAAAGGGCATACAGAAGTAAATTACTTTATACTGTAATACAGATCGGAGTGATTAGTATTATGGTCTTGATTAATTTACTAAATATTCCACTTTTAAATTTTTTAAGTTGGATTATACTTTTTGGAGTTATAGTTGCAAGCGTATATTTTGATTATGGAAAGGGAGCTTTACAAAGAATATTTGAAGTAACTGTATTGATGTTGATTATAACAATATCTGAGACTGTAGGCTATATACTTTTAGAATTCATATTTTGGAAATTGGATATAAAAGATATTCAGCCAGGGATGCTTCAATGTTTAAAAATAACATTTTCAAAATTGACAATATTAGTGCTTTACTATTTGGTAGTAATTAGAATTTGGAAATCGGGAAAGCAAAATAAGTTTACGGTTGCTCAATATGTGGTATATTCAGTAATTATTATTTATAGCATTTTGAATCTTTCGGTTATCGTTATAGTGGTATCAAATGAGATTGTAATTAGTACAGCAGAAAATATACTGCTGCTCATTAATATGTTTGGTATAGTTGCCATTACAATGTTCTTTTTATATTTCACAAAATATTCGGAAGAAAATGGTCAGTTGAAGCTAAAATTAAAGTTGTTGGAGCAGCAATCAGATTTACAATATAAGTATTATCATAATCAAGAAGAAAAGTATAATGAATCAATAAAAATTCTACATGATGTAAATAAGCATCTAAAGATGGTTGAAGAAATATACCAAGTGGGGGGAATAAAAGATGCAAAGGCTTATACGGAAGAAATAAGTAGAATGTTAAAACCATTAGTTCCACACGAGTATTCTAATAATCCTATACTTAATATTTTGATAAATGACAAGGAAAAATGTGCTTCTTTACATAATATAAATTTTGAATTGGAAATAGGAAATGTAGATCTAAAATTTATGGAGCAAATAGAAGTAACAACATTATTCGGTAATTTATTGGATAATGCAATAGAAGCGTGTGAAACAGTAATCAAGAACCGATTTATAAACATGAAGTTAGATTCATATAATGATTTTGTTGTTATTCATATATCAAATAGTACAAATCAAAATATAAAATGGGTTGATGAAAAGCCAATATCTACAAAAGGAAAAAATCATGGAATAGGACTTATGAATATAGAGAGTGTTATAAAGAAATATAACGGCAATATGATATTAGAAGAACGTCAAGGAATTTTCAGCTGTAACATTATATTAAATGGATAACGTGAAAAATGCCTGCTAAGGATAAAAATCTTTAACAGGTATTTTTTTGGTGAATAAAAAATATTCTGTAAGTTATTCGTAAAATCTGTCGATTGTGTCGGAAATATTGAAAGTTGATGAATAGAATGATATGCTAGTATCTAATTAAGAAGAAGGGGTAAAATAATGAGATGGATAAAGTATGGATTGGTAACGCTTGTTTGCGTTATCTGTATAATCGGAACAATTAAATTTATTAAAGGAGATCAAGGATACGAAGAAGTATCCAAGAAAACACCGGCTCCAACAGACACAGTTTCGAAAAAAGATCCTATTGGCACAACCAATATAGATGATGAGACTTTGACAAAAGATCAAGTATGGGGAAAAATTGCAAATTCATATATTGATGGAGAAACAATTAATGAAGCTTCAGATACAATTCTTCAGGATGCCTGGACATATCATATCAATTCAGTAAAAGTTACGAAAGAACATGGTGAGAATTGGGATGCTGTACCAGATTACTCCATGTATCAATACGATGAAAATTTCAACCTGATAAATGATTATTCCTATTTGGCACTTAATATTACTATACAATACAAAGATAGCAGTGCAAAAGTGAATGACCTGTGGTTGAATGCTATGTGGCTTAATATCTTTAATTCTAATGCAGGCAAGGTGGGCTCAGGTTATGCAGAGATGGCAACGGCATCTTTAGGTAAGCCGAAAGTTCAGAGCTATTTTCACCATCCGGTTCAAGAAGGAGAAACGTTAACCACGGATATTGTGTACATTGTAGCGGATGAAATCTTGGAAAATAGTGAATTATATTATGTATTATATATAAATAACCAAGGTATTAATTCAGTTAAACCCGATGATATGGGATTAATTAAAATTCCGCTAGGAGTGGAAAAATGAAAAATATTATTAAGAATGAATGTAAAAGAACAATTTATAGTAAAGGGATGGCTGCCTCTCTTACTATAGGTCTTATCATTATAGGCTGGCATTTATACCAGCATGTATGGGGACCTGGAATTGCCAGCGAAAATGCCTATTGTCCGGAAAGCGTATTCTATAGGTGGATTGGCGCCAGCAGTTTTCCTATGCAAAGCTATTTATATTATTTAATCCTTCCTCTTCTGGCTGTTCTACCTGGAGGAATTAACTATTATGAAGATTTAAAGACAGGCTATCTGCAGAATATATATACCCGCACAAAACGTAAGAATTATCTGGTGGCAAAGTATATATCTGTTACGGTCGCAGGAGGAATAGCCGTAGTTGTACCATTAGTGGTAGATTTGTATGCTACTTGCATGCGCTTTCCAGCTTTAATACCTGAACCGATTATGTCCTTTGGACCTGAGCGTACAGCTTTTGGGTTTCAATTGTTTTACACCCATCCATGGATTCATACGATTCTATTTCTAGCACTTGATTTTCTGTTTGCGGGAGCCATTGTAGGGATATCACTTGTTACAACATTTTATATGGAATACAAATTCGCAGTGCTAATTACTCCATTTATATGTTATTACTTTATCTACTCTATCAATAGTTTTTTCCCACAAATTAATTTCAGGCCAAATTTATTTTTAACGCCAGGTTTTAGTGATAATCATATAGTGGTACCTCTTATTGGCTTATTTCTTTTAATACTGATTGCGGTGTTTTACTTCTGGAAAGGGGAACGTTATGAAGCAAAATAAGAGTCAAATGTGGAAACATATTATGGAGAATGTACTAGAGAATACAGGTATTTTGGCTGTTTGTACCATATATATTATTATTTTTATTGGCTTTTCTATAAATCGAATAGATGGTATCAATGCTTACCAGGACATTTTCTGTATATTGGATTGTTATGTCTTTATGATGAGTCCAATGTTTTACATGACTTTGATTGTATTTCCACTAATAATAACATTATCTTTCAGTACAAAGCATGATTTCATGGCGATTCGTATTACAAAATATAATTCATGGAAGCAGCTTCTAAAGATGCAGGAAGGCAAGATTTTAATATATTCTGTGATCTATGCTCTTATTTTCATGTTAGTCATAGGTGTTATTGGACAGTTTCCAGTGAAGGCGGATTTTAACTGGAATGTTGAACAGAGTTATTTTTATATGAAATCAGAAACAACGACTAATATGGGATTATTGGAATTATTGGTGTTCCTTTTTCTCATGTGTGTTATTCGTAACATTATTATACAAAATATTCTTCTTATCTCTCTCTGGGTAAAGAACAATATTATATATGGTATTATTGCAGTTTTTAGTATTATATTTTTTGAGATGAATCAACCCCGGATGAGCATGTTATTAAAACTATATACGGCAGATTATTACATATGGAGCAGGCAGGCTTTAAGACTTAGAATGGTCTATGGGGTATTGATTTACTGTTTAATTGGATTTATTATTTTTCGCTTTATTACCTCAAACAAGGAGGTAATTGGAATTGAAAAAATTTAGAAGCCAGATTAGATATGATATACAGACGGGGACGTTCTTAGCATGGAATGAATTTATGTTTTTAATTATTTTAATTGTATTAATCATATTTACTATGTACAACCATATCTTTAGCAATCCGGCGTTACAGAATAAAGAAATTACTTTGTTGGACTATCTATGTGGATTTTTTAAGGGAATGAGAGAATTCTCAACCTTGGATAGAAACCAGAATATTAATATACCCACTGAATGGTTTTTTCTTCAAGTATGGTACTATCTAATCATTGTAAAGTATCCTCGAGCTGATTTTGAAGAACGAGGATATCAGTTTTTAATCCGTTCTGGAAGTAAACGGAACTGGTGGTACAGTAAATGCATCTGGGTTTGTGTGAATACTTTAGTTTATTATGGAATTATATATCTTACAATCACGGTAGCAGCAGCTTTCACCGGCAATTTAAATTTGTGGAATGTGAAAGATATTTGGGGGCTTCAGATGAATTTACTAAGCCCTATGCAATTGATTATTACCTTGTTTGTGATTCCAGTTCTGTTTGCTATTGCTTCCGGACTGTTGGAAATGTTTTTATCCTTTCTTTGGAATCCACTTGTAGCAGTTATAATTATGCTGACCGTTTGTGTTGCTTCTGCCTACTGGGATAATCCATTATTACCGGGAAATTATACCATGCTGCTTCGGAATTCATGGTTGTTTCCCAATTGCAATATTAGTATGGAGTTTGGCTGCATTTATGCTATTTTAATTGGATTTGTATCTGCTGTAGGTGGTTATCATTACTTTTATAGACAGGATATTTTGAAAAAGGAGTAGGAGGGAAAACATGTATTTAGAAGTGAGTAATATAACTAAGATAATTGATAAAAGTACCATATTGGATTCTGTGAGCCTAAGCATGGATAAAGGGAAAATATATGGATTAAAAGGCAAGAATGGTTCTGGGAAAACTATGATCATGCGGGCTATTTGCGGATTAATCAAATTAACAGAAGGTGAAATCTACATTGATGGGAAGCC
>CALDJN010000035.1 GCA_937901695.1 uncultured Anaerocolumna sp. | reverse complement strand
CGATTTTTATGAGGCTTTAAGAAGAGGTGAAAAGTCAGTTACCACCTTAATTAATACGGAAGTTTTCATGGAATTCTTTGAACCGATTCTAAAGGAAGGATATGATATTTTATATATCGCATTCTCTTCTGCATTAAGTGGAACGTATAATGCCTCTCTTTTAGCAATTGATGAGTTAAAGGAAATGTATCCGGAATCGAAAATCTTCTCAGTGGATTCAAAGTGTGCTTCTGTTGGAGAAGGTTTATTGGTATATAGTGCAGCATTAAAGAAAGAAGAAGGATATACCATTGAGAACTTACATACATGGTTAAATGATAATGCTCTCAAATTATGCCACTGGTTTACCGTGGATGACTTAAATCATCTAAAACGTGGTGGCAGAGTAAGTGCAATCAGTGCTGTAATTGGTACTGCACTGAATGTAAAACCGGTACTTCACGTTGATAATGAAGGTAAATTAATACCTATAGAAAAAGTAAGGGGACGTAAAAAATCCTTAATAGCTTTAGCAGATCGAATGCTTCAAACTTGTACGAAACCAGAAGAACAGACCATATTTATCGGACATGGCGATGCAATAGAGGATGCAGAATACTTAGAACAGCTTGTTAAAGAAAGAATGAATGTAAAGGATGTTATTATTAATTCCATTGGTCCTGTAATTGGCTCACATTCAGGTCCGGGAACTATTGCTTTATTCTTTTTTGGAACAGAAAGGTAAAAAACAATGTAGCATTCTTTTGTATATGTACAAAGAATGCTATTTTACTATATAATACTATAAAAATGGTGAGAGAAAACACTTTTCAACTGTGTTTGTATTCCGCTCATTATGTATACTAGGAGGATAATTTATGAAATTAACTTTTTTAGGAGCTGCACATGAGGTTACAGGAAGCTGTTTTTATTTAGAAGCTTGTGGAAAACATATTCTGATTGACTGTGGTATGGAACAAGGAACAGATGTCTATGAGAATGAGGAGCTGCCAATACCCGCAGCAGACGTGGAAGCGGTTCTTTTAACTCATGCTCACATTGACCATTCAGGTAATCTTCCGCAACTTTATGCAAATGGGTTTAGAGGAGAGATACATGCAACTGGAGCAACTTGCGGTTTGTGTGAAATAATGCTAAAGGATAGTACTCACATTCAATTATTTGAATCAGAGTGGAAGAATCGGAAAAGAAAACGTAACGGTGAAGAACCAATCATACCTTCCTATACTATGGAAGATACTTATAACACCATAAAATTATTTGTTCCCCATAATTATGGTGAAAGAACAAAACTATTCGATGGTGTTGAATTTCGCTTCGTAGATGTAGGACATTTACTTGGTTCTGCAAGTATTGAAGTATGGATAACAGAAGACGGGGTTACCAAAAAGATTGTATTTTCTGGTGATATTGGTAATGTCAATCAACCTCTAATTAAGGATCCTAGTTATATAAAGGAAGCAGATTATGTTGTTATGGAATCCACATATGGAGATAGAAACCATGATGTACGACCAGATTATGTAAGAGAATTAACAGAAATTATTCAAACCACTTTTGACCGAGGGGGAAATGTTGTTATTCCGTCCTTTGCTGTAGGCAGAACTCAGGTACTGTTATATTATATAAGACAAATAAAGGCTGAGAATTTGATCAAAGGCTATAATAATTTTAAAGTATATGTGGACAGTCCTTTAGCAAATGATGCAACACAAATATTCAATGAAAATATGTATGGATATTTTGATAAGGAATCCATGACTTTGGTTCGCCAGGGTATTAAGCCAATGTCTTTTCCTGGTTTAAGAACCTCTATTACCAGTGATGATTCCAAAGCAATTAACTTTGATGAAGAACCTAAAGTTATTATATCTGCAAGTGGTATGTGTGAAGCAGGTAGAATTCGTCATCATTTAAAGCATAATCTATGGAGAAAAGAAAGTACCATACTATTTGTTGGTTATCAAGCCAACGGAACTTTAGGTCGCGCTATATTAGAGGGAGCAACAGAAGTAAAACTCTTTGGTGAAACGGTACAGGTAAATGCCCAGATTCGTAAACTATCCGGAGTGAGCGGTCATGCAGATCGAGAAGGTCTGTTAAGATGGATAAAAAGTTATGAAAAAAAACCAGAAAAAGTATTTGTAGTTCATGGTGAAAGTGATGTAGTTGATTTATTTACCAATACTCTAAGGAATGAACTGGATTTGGATGCAGATGCTCCTTACAGTGGTGCTATCTTTGATTTAAAGAATAATGTATGGGCTGTAGAAGGAAAAGCCATAGAAGTTCAGACTAAGTCAAGACAAAAGAAAGTACTTACTGTTTTTGAACGTCTATTGAATGCAGGAAGAAGATTAATGGTTGTCATCCAGCATAATGAAGGAGGTACCAATAAAGACTTAGCCAAGTTCACCAGTCAAATTGAATCATTATGCGATAAATGGGATAGATAATGTCATTCTGAGCTCAACCGGGCGAAGAATCCCAGAAAAACAAACACCTTTTATCAGATAGCATGAATTATGTAATAAATGGAATAGATAATGTCATTCTGAGCCCAGCAGGGCGAAGAATCCCAGAAAAACAAACACCTTTTATCAAACAACATGATAATTAATGCTTGAATATCAATTAGAAACTCAAAATATTACATTGAGACCAACAATAAAAAATTATCTAAATAAATATGTGGTAAATTACGGAGGACGCGAAGATGAAACTAGTTATCATTGAGCCGCTTGGGGTAGAGAAAGAAAAGCTATTATCAATGGCAGCAGAAGCATTAGGAGATAAGGTAGAAATTGTTTACTATGATACTAAGGTAACTGATACGGAAACTTTAATTGAAAGGGGAAAAGATGCGGATATTATTGCAGTATCTAATCTTCCTTTAAATTCTGATGTCATAAATGGATGTAAGAATCTAAAATTATTGTCCGTTGCTTTTACCGGTGTTGACCATATTGCTATGGATACTTGTAAAAAGAATGGAGTTATGGTATGTAACTGTGCAGGATATTCTACAGCAGCAGTTGCAGATTTGGTATTTGGAATGATTGTCACCCTGTATCGTAATATCATTCCTTGTAATAATGTAACTAGAGAAGAAGGAACAAAAGATGGTCTTGTTGGTTTTGAGCTGGAAGGAAAGAAGTTTGGTATAATTGGTACCGGTGCAATTGGAATGAGAGTGGCAAGTATTGCAAAAGCATTTGGATGTGAAGTTTATGCTTATAGTAGAACTGTAAAAGAAGTGTCTGGAATTACTTATACAGATTTAAGTACACTTTTATCAACCTGTGATATCGTATCCGTTCATACTCCTTTAAATGAATCTACGAAAGCATTGATTAATGCAGAAAGAATTGCCTTAATGAAGAAGAATGCCATTATAATTAATACTGCAAGAGGACCTATTATTGATAGTAATGCACTTGCTGATGCTTTGAATGCCGGTAAAATTGCTGGAGCCGGAATTGATGTATTTGAGAAAGAACCACCTATTGGAAAAGACCACCCATTACTTCATACTCCTAATACAGTGGTAACTCCTCATATAGGATTTGCTACAAAGGAAGCCCTTGTAAAGAGAGCGGTTATTGTATTTGATAACATTGTAAAATGGATGGAGAATAAACCACAAAATGTGATGTAGGTATTATGCAGTTGTAATTAAATAAAAAGTTAAAAATAATGTCATTGTAAAAAACATAATGTCATTGTAAAAAATAATGTCATTCTGAGCCGTAGGCGAAGAATCTCTATTCCTGTATATACTGAGATTCTTCGCCTACAGCTCAGAATGACATTTTTTTAAAAAGTGTTTTTAATATTACCCTTAATCTTCAATACTCATGTCGATTTATGTCAAAGGCTTTTTGTTGACAAATAAACAGACATATTGTAAACTTACTACATTAGTTATGTAATGTGGTGAGTAAGGAGTGAAAGCATTGAAAATCGATGAGAATAGTTTAACACCTATATATGTTCAAATAGCAGATTCCATTGAAGAAGATATTCTTAATGATAAACTGATGGAAGGCAATGCTTGCTATTCTCAACTTATGATTGCAAAAGAATTAAAGGTGAATCCTGCAACTGCCGCAAAGGGAATTAATTTGTTAGTAGGACATGAAATTTTAGAAAAGCAAAGAGGTCAGGCAATGACTATTGCAGCAGATGCCAAATCAAAAATTATAGAAAGAAAGAAGAAAACAGACTTTAAGGATAAGATAGAAGAACTGGTAAAATTGGCGAAACGATTACATGTTAGCGAAGAATATTTACAGAATCAGATATCAAAAACTTTTGAGGAGAGTGAAAGATGAGAGGGGTAATTGAAACAAAACAATTGACATACAGATATGGCAGGAAAACAGCACTTGATCATGTAAACATAACGCTGAATGAAAATCAACTAATCGGCTTAATTGGCAGAAATGGTTCCGGTAAAACGACCTTTTTAAAATTATGTGCAGGGTATTATTATCCAACAGATGGAGAAATTACAGTATTTGAAGAAGAACCATTTCACAGAATAGAAAGCCTTGGTGAAATCATTTATTCTAATCCAAATGTATATCATAAAGAGTTAAATACATTAGAACAAATACTGAAATATTTTAAACTTACCTATCCAAGATTTGATGCAGTCTTTGCCAATAAACTATTAGTAGTTTTTGCGTTACAGCCTACCATGAGATTTAAAAACTTATCGCAGGGTATGGTAAGTGTATTTAATTTTATATGTGCTCTATCTACGAGGGCAAGGCTTACTTTATTTGATGAACCAATTTTAGGAATGGATGTTACTTCTCGAAAAAAAATCTATGAGATTCTATTACGGGACTATATAGAATGTCCAAGAACTATAATAGTTTCCAGCCACATCTTATCAGAACTAGAAGATATACTTTCAGAGATTCTTTTGATTGACGAAGGTAAAATCATTCTATATAAGGACCTTGATGAGGTGAGGACTATGTCTTATAGAATTGATGGAACAGAAGATGCAGTAAAAGCCTTTTGTTCTGATAAAACTGTAATATATTCTAATTACAACACAATGAATTCTTATGCTGTGATAGAAGGAGAATATAACGATACCATTATCCCAGAAGGTGAAAAATATAATGTGGCTTTTTCAAAAGTAAGACCGGAGGATTATTGCGTCTATAAAACATTACGGGGAGGGGAGGCGGATTTAGAGTGTTTATGGGAAAGGTAGAATGGAATAATACATTACAATTGCTGAAAATAAGGAAAAGAGAAAGTAAAAGTTTCCTATATATTAGTATTCTGCTTATTGTAATGTTTGCTTTTAGTGTGGTGCCAATGATATTTAATTCTTTTAACGATTCCTTTACATTAAATTATACTGTTATGGTAATTTACTCAAAGGTTGGACTAATACTCTCTATCATAACCAGTATATTCTTTACAATTGACTATCAAAGCTACAATTACAAATATGAAATATATCCCTCCAACAACAAAACTAACTTTGTTTCCTATGGGTTATTCTGCTATATACATTTAGTAAAGGTGCAGATTATTGCTTTAATTTTGTATGTAATTCAATATGGCATATTTAATTTATTACATGTATTGAAAGAAAATATTTATTTTGCTTATGAATTTAATATATTATACCTGCTAACAGGATTTTTCTTATACCTATTATATGGTTTTCTTGCTATATCTGTAATTATATTTATAGGTTCATTGAACAGAAAATACATCAGGATACCAAAGATTGTATTTATTGTTTTTATTGTCTTTTGCACTATAAGTTTTTCTTATATGAAAAAGCATATAAATATGGCAGATAATATAGTAATTAATTTCATAGTTAAAGAATCCAGTATTTTGATATTTATATGCTTTTTCATATAAGAAAAACT
>CALDJN010000034.1 GCA_937901695.1 uncultured Anaerocolumna sp. | reverse complement strand
AGTAACAACGGAAGGTTCGGAAATGGATGCAAAAGGTAAGGATTCAACAGAAACAGCTAGTGAAGATGGAAAAGATAAAGCAGAAGAAGTAGCTACATATGATGTAAGCGATACTGGTGAAGTAGTTGCTAAGGATGAAAAAGATAGTGCAGAAACTGGAGAAGCTGTTTTAGTCAGCACAACCATATCTCCTAATTATTTTGTGACTAATAAATTAGAAAGAGAACAAACCCGTGCAAAGATTAAGGCTGATTATAATGCGATTATAGACAATGCTAATCTTACTGATGCTGTGAAAGCAGATGCGGTACAAAAGTATCTTACATTAACAAGTAATGCAGAAAAAGAAAGTGCAACGGAATCTTTGCTAGAAGCAAAAGGCTTTGCAGATGCATTTGTTAGAATTACAGATGTTGGAAAAGTAGATGTTGTGATTAATGCTGTCAGCATATCAGAACGAGAAACTGCACAAATCGAAGATATTGTAAAGAGAGAAACAGGTGCAACTTCAAAGGATATCGTAATTCAACCAGTAGTTTTTGAAGAATAATTGAACTTACATACTCCATGGAAGGTCTGTTACAAAATGAAGTGTTAGGAATACACTTTTATTTGTGACAGCCCTTTTAAATATTTATAACAGTTGAGCCTGTGGAATCTCAGCTTCCTTTTCCGCAAACCATCTCAGGGTACTTATAAACAAATATGTTTTCATTCTTGTTTTCACTCTTTTTACCCTTATACAAAAATATGAATAAAATGGTTTGCAAAAAGGTTTAAGTCTGATATAATACCTATTAAGAACTATTTTTGAACACAATATTAGAAATGTGTTAGGACTTAGGAGGTAATGACTGTGGTTAAGGAACAGGAGAATAGAAACACTTATCAAATAAATGCAGACAGTAAAGTGGGAGAGGTTCAGATAGCAGATGAAGTTGTAGCTACCATTGCAGGTCTTGCCGCTACTGAAGTAGAAGGTGTTGCATCTATGGCAAGCAACATTACCAATGAGCTGGTTAGTAAATTAGGAATGAGGAACCTTTCAAAAGGAGTTAAAATTGATGTTGATTCAAGTTCAGTCTCTGTTGATTTAGTCCTGACCTTAGAATATGGATATAGCATTCCAAATACATCAAAACAAGTTCAAGAAAAAGTAAAATCAGCTATTGAAAGCATGACTGGATTAACGGTTTCCTGTGTTAACATTAGAATTGCTGGTGTTAATATTGATAAGAAAAAATAAGCATTATAAAGTCAATAATGTCTAATCCTATACAACCCTTAGATAATTTCTATTTAAGGGTTGTTTATGCGTTAATCTTGCGATTTAATCTCATCAGACTTTTTGTGCAGATAGAATATAGTTATAAGTACATGATAATATGTTAAAAATTATAATATCCAAAGAAAAAGATTGAAAGATAAACAAAGAGAAAGGATAAATTGTATTTGCCACTTCTTTCAATCAAGATTATGTGGCAGTATTACATTTGCAGGCAGAGTATCACATCTGCAGGCAGATATGGTACGCAATTGGTGCATTTATGAGCAGAAGAGAAATAAGAGAGCATATATTTAGAATGTTATTTAGAAAGGATTTCCATGATGAAACAGAATTAAATGAGCAAATCGATTTTTATTTTGATTCATTGGAAATGCCAAAAGAAGAAGATCTTATTTACCTAAGAGAGAGATTTAACAAGATAATAGAGAAAATTCCGGATATAGATGTAATTCTAGCAGAAGCCTCCAGTGGATGGAAATTAAATCGACTTGGAAAAGTAGATCTGACGATTATGAGACTTGCTGCTTATGAAATTGAGTATGATGATGAAATTCCTAATAAAGTAGCAATTAACGAAGCTGTTGAGATTGCTAAGATATTTGGTGGGGAATCTTCTGGAGCTTTCGTAAATGGAGTACTGGCTAAATTGATAAAATAAATTTTAGGGGCATAAGTAGGGTTTTAGGGGGAATACGTAGGTTTTTAAGAGGTATGAATAGAGTTTTGGGAGGAATGGTATGAATAATGTGTATTCCGTAACACAGGTTAATTTATATATTAAAAACATGTTTGTTCGTGACTACACCTTAAGTAATATATATGTGAAAGGTGAGGTGTCAAACTGTAAGTATCATACTTCTGGGCATATATATTTTACTTTAAAAGATGGACAAGGGCAAATTGCTTGTGTTATGTTTGCAGGCCAGAGAAGTGGTCTGAAATTTCAAATGAAAGAAGGCCAAAGTGTAGTAGCACTAGGCAGTATTAGTGTATATGAACGAGACGGCAAATATCAATTATATGCAAAAGAGATTATCCTGGATGGTTCCGGTTACCTATATGAAAAGTACGAAGAGCTAAAGAATAATTTAGAGGCAGAAGGACTTTTTGACAGTAATCATAAGAAACCAATACCTGTGTATGCCAAAAAAGTAGGTATTGTTACGGCGAAAACAGGTGCTGCATTGCAGGATATTATTAATATTTCCACTAGAAGAAATCCTTATGTACAATTAATTTTGTATCCGGCTCAGGTGCAGGGGGAAGGAGCTGCAGCGACAGTTGTAAAAGGTATTAAGGCATTAGATAAGTTAGGGGTTGACACGATTATTATTGGACGTGGCGGTGGTTCCATAGAAGACCTGTGGGCATTTAATGAAGAGATGGTAGCCAGGGCAATTTATGAATGTAACACCCCAATCATATCAGCCGTTGGTCACGAAACGGATACTACAATTGCTGATTTTGTATCCGACCTTCGGGCACCAACTCCATCAGCCGCAGCAGAATTGGCTGTATATGATATTAGAAAATATAATGCAGATTTAGAAACCCTTAATCGGGCTTTGAATTATCAGATGCAAAGGAAGATTGTTTGGTTTAAAAATAGGTTAAAACAATTATCCATGAAATTAGAGTATTCCAGTCCAATCTATCAGGTTAGGCAGAAACGGCAAAATCTGATGGATATAGAGGAAAGATTGAGTAAATTAATGGAAATAATTCTTACTAAGAAGAAGCATCAATTAGAAATATATGCAGAAAGATTAGAAGGTTTATCTCCTTTAAAGAAATTAAGTAAAGGATATGCACTGGTTGTTAATAGCAGCAATGAAGTAATGAATCGCCTGGAAAAAGCAAAAGTAGGCGAACTTTTACAAATCAGTGTAACAAATGGCGATGTAATGGCAAGAGTTGAAGAATTAATTGAGAAGGAGCGTGGCAGTAATTATGAAAACCCAGGAGAAACAAAATAAAACATTAGAAGCTTCCTTTGAAGAATTACAGGAAATTATAAAAATGCTTGAAAAAGAAGATATTAGTTTGGAAGATTCCTTTAAGCTTTATACAGATGGTATAGAACTTCTGAAATATTGCAATAATTCAATAGATAAGGTAGAAAAACAATTAATTGTATTAGGGGAGAAGAAAGATTCAGATGAACTTTAATGAAGAACAAACCAATAGAATTGAATATATAGAGGCAGTTATAAAAAAATACCTTCCAAAAGAAGAAGGTTTTCAAAAAACTTTATTTGAGGCTATGAATTACAGCATATTAGGCGGTGGTAAAAGAATTCGCCCTATGCTTATGTTAGAAACTTACCGTTTATTTGGCGGAAACAATCAAAGCTACATAGAACCTTTTATGGCTGCAATAGAGATGATTCATTCTTATTCCTTAGTTCATGACGATTTACCGGCTATGGATAACGATGAATATCGAAGAGGCAGAAAGACTACCCATATTGTATATGGAGAGGCAATGGGGATATTAGCAGGTGATGGATTGTTAAATTATGCCTTTGAAACTGCATGCAAAGCATTTGCAATAAATACAGAAGGAAAGGATTCAGCGGTTTTATATGATAGAATTAAAAAAGCAGCCAGAGCTATGGAAGTATTAGGGAAAAAAGCAGGCATTTATGGAATGATTGGCGGACAAGTTATAGATATGGAAGGCATAAAGCCTCAGGATTCACCAGTCGAAAAATTAAATTATATGTACAAATTAAAAACCAGTGGATTAATAGAAGCCTCCATGATGATTGGAGCAATATTAGCTGGTGCTAATGAATCAGAAATAAACATTGTAGAAGAAATGGCTTCCAATATAGGGTTGGCATTTCAAATTCAAGATGATATATTAGATGTTACTTCCACTGCAGAGATTCTTGGAAAACCAGTTCATAGTGATGAACGCAACGAAAAGATTACTTATGTTACACTACTTGGAATAGAGGAAGCCAAAAGACAAGTGGAGGAATTAACCGGGAAGGGATTATCCGGTTTTGATACCCTTAAGAGAGAGAATGAATATCTTGAGGAATTGATAAAAAGATTAATTAATCGTAGAAAATAATCAATCGGTAGAAAATAATGAATCGTAGAAAATAGTGAATCGGTAGAAAATAATGAATTGTAGAAAATAGTGAATCCATAGAGAAGTCCGCCAATTGTGGCGAATAAATATATGTACTTGAATATTAGAATGAAGGTGAAGTCATGGCTCAAATTTTAGATAACATTAATCAAGCAAATGATATAAAAAAAGTCAGCCAGGCAGATTATAAGCAATTAGCTTTGGAAATCAGACGTTTCCTGATAAAAAATATAAGTAAAACAGGAGGGCATTTAGCCTCTAATTTAGGAACTGTGGAATTAACCATGGCATTACATCTGTTTATGAATTTCCCAGAGGATAAGTTAGTTTGGGATGTGGGGCATCAATCTTATACCCATAAACTATTGACAGGAAGAAAAAATGAATTTTCTACCTTAAGGACTTATGATGGACTTAGTGGTTTTCCAAAAAGAAGAGAAAGTGAATGTGATGCATTTGATACGGGTCATAGCTCAACCTCCTTATCAGCAGCACTTGGTATGGTCAAAGCCAGGGATTTAACTGGTGACAATTACAAAGTAACGGCAGTAATTGGAGATGGCGCTTTATCCGGTGGTATGGCATATGAAGCATTAAACAATGCGGCTAGAATCAAATCCAACTTTATGATTGTTTTAAATGATAATGAAATGTCTATTTCAGAAAATGTTGGAGGAATGGCAAACTATTTAGGAAAAATTCGTACTAATTCAAAATATAATAATTTTAAAAAGAATTTAGAAGAGTCTTTGAATTCCATTCCGGGTGGTATGGGAAGTAAAATCATGGATAAATTGAGAAAATCCAAAGATTCCATGAAACGATTAGTAATATCAGGAATGCTTTTTGAAGATATGGGAATTACGTATATTGGACCAATTGATGGCCATGATATTAATCAATTATTAATGGCTTTTCAAAGTGCTTCAAGAGTTAACGAAGCAGTGTTAGTTCATGTAGTTACCAAAAAGGGAAAAGGATATAAACCTGCAGAAGAAAACCCTAGCAAATATCATGGTGTTGACGCATTTAATATAAAAACGGGAGACGGCGTATCAAAGAAAAAAGGCAAAACCTATACGGAAGTATTTTCAGAAACCATGTTAGAATTAGGTGAAAAAGATGAAAAAATCGTTGCCATTACTGCAGCGATGCCAAGTGGAACTGGCTTGACTAATTTTAGCAAACAATATCCGGAACGATTTATTGATGTGGGAATAGCAGAAGAACATGCGGTAACCTTTGCTGCCGGACTGGCAGTAGGTGGAATGAAGCCAGTGGTTGCGATCTATTCCACTTTTCTTCAAAGGGCTTATGACCAAATTATTCATGATGTGTGTATTAACAGCCTGCCTGTCATTTTTGCCATTGACCGTGGCGGTTTGGTGGGAAATGATGGTGAAACCCATCAGGGAATTTTCGATATAACTTATTTGTCCCATTTGCCTTTCTTCACTTTAATGGCACCTAAGAATGGAATTGAGCTCCATGATATGCTGATTTATGCAAGTAAATATGATAAAGGGCCAATTGCTATCAGGTATCCTCGAGGTAAGGCTTATGGGGAATTGGAAGAATTCCGTACCCCTATAGAATATGGTAAAAGTGAAATTATATATGAAGCATCACAAGGAATGGTACTATTAGCTGTTGGAAGCATGGTTGAGGCAGCAGTACGTGTCAGGGAACTGCTAGTTGCAGATGGTAAAGAAGTAACTCTTGTTAATGTAAGGTTTATCTCCCCAATGGATGAGGAATTGCTTCACAAGTTAGCTGCAAACCATGAGACTTGGATAACCTTAGAGGAAAATATAAAGTCAGGTGGATTTGGAGAAAAAATATCCAGTTTCCTTGTAGAAAATAAATATCAGAACATTACCCAGATTATTATCTCCCTGCCAGATCAATTTATTGAACAAGGTGAAGTTTCCATATTAAAAGAAAAGAATGGATTAGATGAAGTCTCCGTATTCAAGAAAATCATAGAAACAATAAATTAAGGACAGTGGGACTGCTGCAAAATAAAAACTTTGTCATTCTGAGCCGAAGGCGAAGAATCTCCGCCATTCTAAGCCAGAGGCGAAGAACCTCTGTCATTCTGAGCCATAAGCGAGGAATCTTCGCCATTCTAAGCCATAGGCGAAGAATCTCCGTCATTTAGAGCCACAGACGAAGAAATCCTGTCATTCTGAGCCAAAGGCGAAGAATCCCCATATATGCAGGGACAGGGATTCTTCGCCTTTGGCTCAGAATGACAGTTTTGCGACAGTACCATACAAGGGTTTGAAAAATGAAAGAACGTTTAGATGAATTATTAGTGAAAAGAAATTTAGTTGAATCGAAAGAAAAAGCGAAAGCCATAATCATGTCTGGAAATGTTTTTGTAGAGGGGCAGAGAGAAGATAAAGTAGGAAGTACATTTCCGGATACTGTAAATATTGAATTAAAAGGAGTAACTGCCAAATATGTCAGCCGTGGAGGTTTTAAGCTAGAAAAAGCTATCGAACATTACGGTGTGAATCTAAAAGAAAGAATTTGCATGGATGTTGGTTCCTCTACTGGAGGATTTACCGACTGTATGCTGCAAAACGGTGCTATAAAAGTTTATGCAGTAGATGTAGGTACCAATCAACTTGCTTGGAAACTTAGACAAGATCCAAGAGTAGTTTCTATGGAAAAAACTAATATTCGTTATATGGAACCAAGCCATATAGATGATATTATTGATTTTATATCTATTGATGTTGCCTTTATATCTTTAACCAAAGTATTAATACCAGTAAGAAATCTTTTAAAAGATCAAGGAGAGGTTGTTTGTCTAATTAAACCGCAATTTGAAGCCGAAAAAGAAAAGGTTGGGAAAAAAGGTGTTGTCCGGGACCAAAGTGTTCATATTGAGGTTATTGAAAAAATCATTGCCTATGCGGTAAGTATCGGATTTCGAATTTTGAATCTGGATTATTCTCCAATCAAAGGACCGGAAGGAAATATAGAATACTTATTGCACATAAAGAAAGCCAATCATTTTATAGATGAAAATAATAGAAATCTTACTATGGATGAATGCGCAAAATACGTTGATAATGTAAATTTATTAAATTTAAAAAACAATATAAAAAATATTGTCACCTTATCTCATGAAACATTAAACTTGTAAAAAAATGCGTTATATGTTAGAATATCAGGTATAAGTTGAATTGGAATTAATTGAATATTATCAGCTATATTTTTAATGAGATGTATAATTAAACAAATTGATGTAAAATAGTAGGAGTCCTATATGGATAAATTTTGTGTTATAACTAATCGGGATAAAGACGAGAATTTAGTCATTACAAAGAAAATAGTAGAATACATGAAGAAGAATAAGAAAGAATGTGTTCTACTAAATGGTCACCCTTCAATTAATTCAGATTACTTTTTTACAGATACGACAGATGTTTCAAAAGAGACAGAATGTGCTATTGTACTGGGAGGAGATGGTACAATCATTCAAGCCGCCCATGATTTATCAGGAAAAAACATACCAATCTTAGGTATTAATCTTGGCACTCTTGGATTTTTGGCAGAAATTGAAGTCTATAATATATACAATGCACTGGATTGCCTGTTCGAAAATAAATACAATGTAGAGAACAGAATGATGCTGGATGGTGTAATCAATAGTAATAATAAAGAGATGTATTTTGGCTCATCTCTTAATGACATTGTTGTCACGAGAAGCGGATTTTCAAGAATAATAAGTGTTAGTGTATATGTTAATGGGGAATTTGTAGAGCGATACCGTGGAGATGGGGTTATCATATCTACACCTACGGGCTCCACCGGATACAGTCTTTCCTCAGGAGGACCTGTAGTTAAACCAATTTCTAAGGTGATTATTATTACACCCATATGCCCTCATTCTTTATATGCAAGAAGTATAGTGGTATCGTCAGAGGATCATATTACCATTAAAATAGATAAAAGTAAGAAAACACAAGAAGAAGAGGCAATTGCAACCTTTGACGGAAGACAGGCAATTTTGCTTCATGCAGAGGATGTTATTGATATATGCAAATCAGCAGAAGAAACTAGGTTGGTAAAAATATATAATACTAGTTTTTTTGAAATTTTAAGAACAAAAATTGGACAAGGCGGGGAATAGGTATGAAGTTAGGAAGGCAAAGTAAAATTATTGAATTGGTTAATAAGAATAATATAGAAACTCAGGAGGAATTAGCCGATTTATTAACGAAAGCCGGTTATAATGTGACGCAAGCTACCATTTCAAGAGATATTAGAGAATTAAAACTCACTAAGGTAGCAGGGGATGACGGCAGACAAAAATATATTATATTAAAAAATAATGAATCAGGTTTAAGTGATAAATTCATCCGCGTTTTAAAGGATGGTTTTGTATCCATGGATATGGCTATGAATATAGTTGTTATTAAAACTGTCTCAGGCATGGCTATGGCTGTAGCAGCTGCTTTAGATGCACTACATATTCAGGGGATAGTAGGCTGCATTGCCGGAGATGATACCGTTATGTGTATTGTCAGGACAGCAGAAGAGAGCATTTCCGTAATGGAAAAATTAAATAAATATATTAATACGAAAAACAATTAATTAAAAGTTTTATAAAAAGGAGAATTACCATGTCAGGACATTCAAAATTTGCGAACATAAAACATAAAAAAGAAAAGAACGATGCTTCTAAAGGTAAAATTTTTGCTAAGTTAGGAAGAGAAATCGCTGTAGCAGTAAAAGAAGGTGGTGCAGATCCTGCATCGAATAGTAAATTAAAAGACATAGTTGCTAAGGCAAAAGCTAATAATATGCCA
>CALDJN010000033.1 GCA_937901695.1 uncultured Anaerocolumna sp. | reverse complement strand
CGAAGAATCTACTTTAAAATGAGATTCTTCGAACTAAAGTTCTCAGAATGACAGCCTAGAATGACAGCCGAGAATGACAGTTTTGCAACAGCCCCTTATACTACTTGCTCACAACCTCCCTTAGGTGCACTAATCATAGATTAATGCCTTATTCGAGGTAAGGTAATCGTAAAAGTAGTTCCTTTCGTAAATTGAGAGCGTATTTTGATTTTTCCCGTATGCCCCATTATAATTAATTTTGCAATGGATAATCCTAAACCATGACCGCTAATTTTTTCATTTCTAACATGTTCTGAACGGTAGAATCGCTTAAATATGTTATCAACGTCTTTTCTTGTCATGCCAATTCCCGTATCCTGTACTGTTATAACACAATCACCACTTTTATTCTCGCAGGTTACGGTTATAGTATCCCCTTCTTTGGTGTACTTTACAGCATTATCAATAAATACACGAATGGCCTGTTTTAATGCCTGTTTGTCTCCGTATACAATTACATTTTCAAGTATTGGACTTTGAATATTTCGATTGGTAGTTACCAAACGGGTTTCTTTAACCATATCTTCTACAACGGTGCACATATTAAATCTCTTTTTCACAAGTTTTAAAGTCTTCTTATCATTTCTGGATAAGAATAAGAGCTTTTCTACTAAATCCTGCATGAATTTTGCTTCATTGCTTATAGCATCAATGGATTCCATTAACACCGCCTCATCTTTGGTTCCCCATCGATTTAGTAAATTAGCATATCCTTGTATTACTGCTATAGGTGTACGAAGTTCATGGGAAGCATCTGAAACAAACTGTTTTTGACTTTCATAAGAGGTTTCAATGCGATCGAGCATATTATTGATAACTGTAGCTAGGTCTTTTAATTCGTTCTTAGTTCCTTCCACATTTAATCTTTCACTATGGAGATTATTCACTGTTAATTTATTGGCTGTCGCTGACATCTCATAAATAGGTTGAAATAATTTTCTGTCACTTTTCTTTCCTTGGCGAATAATAATAAATACAATTATTAGATAAACTATGGAAATATTTATTATTAACCAGTGTAACCTACTGCTTGCCTCTGCAAAATCGCATTGAAAATGAAATACATATGTATCATTATTACTAGAAGCTTCCTTTTCTTCATAAATAATCAGTTTCTTTGGTTCATCACCAACTTTATCTTCAGTATATACTGTGTTTAGTATCTTCTTTTTCTCTGATATATCGTATGAAATATCATTGTATAATTCCATATTTGTACTGGAATTATATACTTTAAAAGATATACCATCTACATAATAAGGATTGATAAGCAGGTTATATCCACTCTCTGCATAGCTTGATAAACTACTTTTATATAGATTTAATATAGTTTCCTCATCCGCTGTGGCAGATACAAACTGATTGATTATAACATTGGCTCTATTTTCACATTTTCTCCATTCAGCTAAATAATACAGCAGAGAAATTGCCACCATAAAGATTGCACCATTGACCAACAGCAACTTTAAATAATGAAGTGAAATACGAAATTCAATGGAAAAACGAAATTGCCCCAGAAAGGCTTCTTTTTTCTTTCTTAAGGGAAGTATAATTTTAATTAATAATTGCCGTATTGCTTCTACTAATCTATTTTTCATCCTTAATTATGTACCCTACCCCTCGCACTGTGCTTATTAGGTGGATACCATATTTATCATCAATCTTCTGTCTTAAATATCGGACATAAACATCTACCACATTGGTATCTCCCAAATATTCATAATCCCAAACATTATTTAGCAACTGTTCTCTTGTTATGGCAATATTCTTGTTTTTTAATAAATATTCCAGCAACTCAAATTCTTTCTTAGTAAGAACTAATTCATCTTCACCATAAAATGCACTATGACTAGTTAAATTTAATTTTAATTCCCCTATTTGTAACACATCTACCTTAGGCTGATACATTTTTGACTGTCTGTTTAAGGCAACACGAATACGTGCCAACAATTCTTCTATTGCAAAAGGCTTAGTCATATAATCATCTGCGCCTATATTCAGACCTGCTACTTTATCCGTCACATCATCTTTTGCCGTTAACATGATAATAGGAACGCTTGAATCCAATCTTATCCTTCTGCAAACTTCTATGCCACTTAACCCAGGTAGCATAATATCCAATAGAACAAGATCAACATTATTATGTAAAGCCATTTCCAACCCTACCCTGCCATCGGATGCAATCTCTACTTCGTAGCCTTCATATTTTAATTCCAATTCCACAAATCTAGCAATTTTATTTTCATCCTCAATTATTAATATCTTAGCCATTTCTCACTCCAAACCATTAGGTATCATATTTGTTGAAATGATTATACAATATTTAGAAACTTTTTGCAACTAAATTGCTGCATGTCGTGGTATAACATGGAATACTGTAAATCATTTTGCTGCATTATTAGTGGGGAATTCCTGCTGAGGTTAAAAAAGAATCCTCTTTCCTATTTTGCATTCAGTTACAACAAAAGAGTTTTTCTTTAACCATATAAGCCTAAGAAAAACTCTTTAATATATTAATTGCCATATTATTTTAATTGCTTTTTATATAAAACGATATTCTTAAATCAATTTATATTCTCATAATACAGATTTCACAGTCGCCACAACATTTTCTTTAGTAAAGCCAAATTTCTTAAATAATAGATTTGCCGGTGCAGAAGCTCCGAAACTCTTCATTGTTACATATGCTCCGTCTAAACCCACATATTTTCCCCAGCCAAAGTCAATTGCTGCTTCTACAGCAACTCTTGCTCGTACACTCTTTGGAAGAACGCTTTCTTTGTATTCCTCAGATTGTGCATCAAACAATTCCTGTGATGGCATACTTACTACTCTGACATCCGTTCCTTCTTTGGCAAGTTCTTCTTTTGCCTGAATACCTAACTCAACTTCTGAACCGCTTGCTAAAATAATTGCATCTGGTACTTCTTTCACAGAATCTGCTATAACATATCCGCCTTTTAAAGCTTCCTTACTGGAACCAGCTAATTGAGGAAGATTCTGACGTGTTAAAACTAAAGCAGTAGGTGTTGTTTTTGAAGTTATTGCATAATACCACCCAGCTATTGTTTCCGTAGCATCTGCTGGTCTAAAAACAGTAAAGTTTGGCATTGCACGAAGCATAGCTAATTGCTCAATTGGCTCATGGGTAGGACCATCTTCACCTACACCGATACTATCATGAGTTAATACATAAGTTACAGGTATCCCCATTAAGGAAGATAATCTTGCCATAGGTTTTACATAATCACTAAATACAAAGAAAGTAGAAACATAAGGTCTTAACCCTCCATGAAGTGCTAAACCATTTCCGATTCCTGCCATTGCAAGTTCTCTAACACCAAAATGCAGGTTACGTCCGCCATAATTATCTTTTGAAAAGTCACCTTCATTTTTCATGTATGTCTTAGTGGAAGGAGCAAGGTCTGCTGAACCACCTATAAAGCTTGGAACCAAATCTTTGATTCTGTTAATTATCATACCGGATAAGTTTCTTGTTGCATCTGCTTTATCTTCATATGCCCAGAAATCTTCGTTATTTAACAAGTCTTTAGCAATATCTAAATCATGTTGTTTCTCCCAAAGTTCTTTCATCTCAGGATAAGTATCACAATATTTCTTAAACAATGCATTCCATGCTTCTTCTACCTTTGCATTATTATCTGCAATTGTTTTATAATTTGCATATACTTCTTCTGGAACATAGAAAGGATCCATGGATGGCCAGCCTAAGTTTTCTTTTAATGCAATGATATTCTCTGCTCCTAAAGGTTCTCCATGTGCACTAGCTTTACCTTCCTTGGCAGGGCATCCAAAACCAATTTTAGTCTTAACGATAATTAAGGATGGTTTTGTTTTTTCTGCTTTAGCAGCTTCTATTGCAGCTCCTATTTCGTCCAGATTATTACCATCTTCTACAATCTGAGTCTGGAATCCATATGCATCAAATCGCATTTTCACATCTTCAGTAAATGCAATATCTGTGCCACCTTCAATAGATATTTTATTAGAATCGTATAAAACTATTAATTTATTTAAGCCTAATGTACCAGCTAAAGAAAAGGCTTCTGATGAAATACCTTCCATCATACAACCGTCCCCGCCAAGTACATAGGTGTAATGATCTACAATAGGAAAATTCTCTTTGTTAAATTTAGCTGCTAAATGTGCTTCTGCCATTGCCATACCAACTGCCATAGCCATTCCTGCACCAAGAGGTCCTGTAGTAGCCTCTACACCAACTGTATGACCATATTCCGGATGACCGGGAGTTAAGGAATCTAATTGTCTAAACTGGGCTAAATCATCTATTGATAGATTTCCGTATCCAAATAAATGCAACAAGGAATATAAAAGGGATGATCCATGACCACTGGATAAAATAAATCGATCTCTATTTGGCCATTTAGGATTCTTGGGATTATGGTTCATATGCTTTGCCCAAAGTTCATAGGCCATAGCTGCAGCTCCCAATGGAAGTCCGGGATGTCCTGAATTAGCTTTCTGAACTGCATCAGCTGATAGAACTCTAAGTGCATTTACTGACATTGAATCAATGTTACTCATTTTACTTCCTCCTAAAATTAAGTGATATTCATTATAATCAAAATAATATTGTTTATTCAAAATTATTATAATAATCTAAAGTCCTCATAATTTTTCCTAATTAATATTATTTTAGTTCCATATTATAACAGAAATCCTTACTATAAAACTGGTTAAATTATACTACTTCCCAAATACTGCTATATAATCCTTTTGGAACTTTGCAATACCCTGATCTGTTAAAGGATGTTTTATACATTGTTCTAATACATTAAAAGGTACGGTAGCAATATCTGCGCCAGCTAAAGCACAATCTGTTATATGAATGGTATTACGTACGCTTGCTGCAATAATTTCAGTCTCTATATTATAAATATCAAAAATCTCTGCTATTGTTCTAATCAAATCAATACCTGGTGTTGATATATCATCTAAACGTCCTAAGAAAGGAGAAACATAAGCTGCTCCAGCTCTTGCTGCCAATAATGCCTGATTTGCAGTAAATATTAAAGTTACATTTACCTTAATTCCCTCACTTTTTAAAACCTTTGTAGCCTTTAAACCTTCTGCTGTCATGGGAATCTTTACAATCATATTAGGATGAATTTTAGCAATTTCTCTTCCTTCCGCTATCATTCCCTCAGCATCTACAGTAGTAGCTTTTACTTCACCGCTAATTGGTCCATCTACTATAGAGGTTATTTCTTTTATAACATCTACAAAATTTCTTCCTTCCTTAGCAATTAATGATGGATTAGTTGTTACACCACAAATAATACCCATATCATTAGCTTTTCGAATATCTTCCACATTAGCTGTATCAATAAAAAACTTCATAATCAAATCCTCCTTAGAATTCATATCTATATAAATATATTGCAATTAATATTAAGTACTTGATTCATGAATTAATTGGCGGTGAATGTGATAATGTTTCCTTTTCCAATTAACGTTAAGTACTTGATTAATGAAAGGAATTTTTGAATTATTACTATATTGATTCTATCATTAATCCAAATATACTATACTATATCAAAATTTATAATTCAATAGAAAATCGATAGAATAATAAATTATTAGTCATATGTAGTCTATTTATATCTACTAAAAGCTAATTTTTAATTTTAAGCATAAAAAAAAGACCCTCTGGTCTTATTTTTAATAAATATATGAGACATCCGGGATTCGAACCCGGGACACCTTGATTAAAAGTCAAGTGCTCTA
>CALDJN010000032.1 GCA_937901695.1 uncultured Anaerocolumna sp. | reverse complement strand
AAAAAACATAAATAACTCTGTAAATATCCATAGCCTTAAAAATATATCATCAATAAAGTAAATTGATTTGAAGGTCGCCTGGGACGGCTTTCTAAATTCATCATAGACTACATTAACAAGTGGGTGTGCCATATATATGAAAAAAGCGTTTTTCGTTAGCGGAGACATTTTCTACGAAATGTCCGCATAGAGAGGGCAACTTGTTGACCTATCAATGCGAACATTTCACAGAAAATGCTCGTAGCTACTGAAAAACGCGTTTCATATATATGGCACACCCACTTGTTATAAACAACCTACAATGAATTTAGAAAGCCGTCCCAGGCGACCTCCAAATCCCCACCACCTTACGTCATACAAAAAATCTATGCTGTCTTCTCAAACTGAGAATTGTAAAGGTTAGCATAAAATCCGCCCTTTTCGATTAATTCCTCATGGTTACCCTGTTCAATAATATCTCCATCATTCATAACCAGGATTAAATCCGCATTACGAATAGTGGAAAGCCTGTGTGCAATAATAAAACTGGTTCTGCCCTTCATTAAATTATCCATTGCCTTTTGAATCCTGACTTCTGTTCTGGTATCTACAGAGCTGGTAGCTTCATCAAGAATAAGAATCTTAGGATCTGCAAGAATAGCTCTTGCTATAGTAAGTAACTGCTTCTGACCCTGTGAAACATTATTCGCTTCCTCATTTAACTCCATCTGATAGCCATCCGGTAACGTAGAGATAAAATGATTGGCATGGGCTGCTTTTGCTGCCTCGATTACTTCTGCATCCGTAGCTTCTTCTTTCCCATAACGAATATTCTCCATTATGGTACCATGGAATAACCAAGTATCCTGTAAAACCATACCGAACATTTTACGTAATTCACCTCGGTCAAAATTCTTAATATTATGACCGTCAACTAGAATTTCACCTTCATTTACATCATAAAAACGCATTAAAAGTTTAACAATCGTAGTTTTACCAGCACCAGTAGGTCCAACAATGGCAATTTTTTGTCCAGGTTTCACTTTAGCGGAGAAATCATTTATAATTGTTTTATCCGGTGTATAACCAAACTTTACATGTTTAAATTCTACTGCACTTTGAATTCCTTCTGTAGAAGCAGGGTTATCCACCACTTGTACTTCCTCTTCTTCTCCTAAGAATTCAAATACCCTTTCAGACGCTGCTGCTGCCTGTTGTATTTGATTTGTTATCTGAGCTAATTGACCAATTGGTTGGTTGAAATTTCTTACATATTGTATAAAAGATTGAATACTTCCTACTTTAATACGATTATTAATAGCCAGATAGCCACCTAAAACTACCACTGCAACATAGCCAATATTTCCGACAAAAGACATAATCGGAAACATTAAACTAGAATAAAATTGAGATTTCCAAGCAGAATTATAAAGAGTATTATTGTTTTTTTGGAATTCTTCAATTACCTTTTCTTCTCCATTAAATACCTTAACTACATGATGTCCCCCGTATACTTCTTCTACCTGACCATTTACATGCCCTAAGTATTCCTGTTGTGACTTATAGTATACTTGTGATTTCTTAACCATGAAACCGATTAATAATGCGGAAAGTGGAAGTACTAATAGTGCTACCAAAGTCATAGGTATGCTAATAGAAAACATCATAACCAGTATACCGATAATTAAAGTAACGGAAGAAATAATCTGCATCATACTTTGATTCAAACTGTTACTTAAAGTATCCACATCATTGGATACTACAGATAAAACTTCTCCATGGGTCTTTGAATCAAAATATTTCATTGGTAAACGATTTATTTTCTCTGATATTTCTTTTCTCAATTGATAAGTAACCTTTTGAGAAATATTAGTCATAATTAATCCTTGTATTAAAGAGAATAAAGAGCTAATAATATACAATCCAAGTAAAAGGAGTAATGTCCTTCCTATTTCTCCAAAATCAATTCAACCTGTACCGGATATTTTCCTACGGAAACCTTCGAATATAGAAGTCGTTACATTTCCAAGTATTTTTGGTCCTACAATAAAGAAAATGGTACTTCCAATTGTAAAAATAATCGTAATTACAATTTTCAATTTGTATTTTGCCAGATAAACTGCTAATTTAGAAATTGCCCCTTTAAAATCTTTTGCCTTTTCACCTGAAAAACCTTTCATTGGACCATGACCGCCAGGTCCAGGATTACTTTTTTGGTTACTACTGTCTGTTTTTGTATTATTATATTGAGGTTCCACTTGCTTAATATCTTTACTCATGTGCCAGTTCCTCCTTTGAAAGTTGTGATAATGCAATTTGTTTGTAAACCTCACAGCTATTAAGAAGTTCTTTGTGAGTACCTTTTCCAACTATTTTTCCATCATCCAATACTAAGATTTGATCCGCATGAAGAATGGTACTGATTCTTTGGGCAACGATAATTACTGTGCTGTCACCAATTTCTGTTTTTAAAGCTTTTCTAAGTTCAACATCCGTTTTATAATCCAAGGCAGAAAAACTATCATCAAAAATATATATTTCAGGGTCTTTTGCAATGGCTCTTGCAATGGATAGTCTCTGCTTTTGTCCGCCGGAAACATTACTTCCTCCCTGTGCTATAGGTGATTTATATTTATCTGGTTTTTCTTCAATAAAATCATAAGCCTGTGCAATTTTTGCAGCACGTTCTACTTCTTCCTCAGTTGCATTTTCCCTGCCATATCTTATATTAGAATCGATGGTTCCAGAGAATAAGATACCTTTTTGAGGTACAAAACCCAGCCTATCTCTTAAATCATGCTGCGTCATCTTTCTGACATCAGCACCATCTATTTTTACATTACCTTCTGTTACATCAAAAAATCTTGGAATAAGATTAATTAATGTTGATTTACCACTACCTGTACTGCCAATAATAGCAGTGGTTTCTCCTGGTTTTGCAGTAAATGTTATGTTAGATAATACATAATCCTCTGCTTTGGGATACCTGAAAGATACATTGTCAAATTCCACATATCCTTTTTTGTCTGCTTCAAAGGCAACTGGCGTTTCCGGATCATGTATGGATAATTTCGTATTCAATACTTCTGCGATTCTTGAGGCAGATACAGAAGCTCTTGGTAATATAATTGACAGCATGGACAACATTAAAAAGGACATAATAATCTGCATAGCATAGGATATAAATGCCATAATATCACCAACCTGCATGGTACCTAAGTCTATGCTTTCAGCACCTATCCAAAGAATTAATATAGTAATTCCATTCATAATCAATGTCATAACTGGCACCATAAAAGACATTACCCGGTTAACAAATAGATTGGTTCTCATTAAATCTTTATTGGCTTTATCAAATCTCTTTTCTTCTGTTTTCTCCTTGCTAAATGCACGAATTACAGGAAGTCCGGTAAGGATTTCTCTTGTAACAAGGTTCAAATTATCTAATAACTTTTGCATTAATTTAAATCTGGGCATTGCCAAAATAAATAAGGTTCCTACTAAACAAAGTATTAAAAACACACCTAAAGCAATAATCCAGGTCATGGAGGTATTGGTATTTAAAACTTTAATGACACCGCCAATAGCTAGGATTGGTGCATAGAATACCATTCTTAGAAGCATAACCATAATCATTTGAACTTGTTGTATATCATTGGTACTTCTAGTAATTAAGGAAGCAGTTGAAAACTGATCAAATTCCAAATTGGAAAATTTCATGACTTTCGAAAATACTTTTTCTCTTAAATCCCTTCCTAAACCTGCGCCTACTTTAGAGGCTAAAAATCCTACCGTTACCGAAGCTGCCGTACCAAGCAAAGCCAGCCCCAGCATTTTAGCTCCAGCTAATAAGGTATAATTTCTTTGAATTCTATTTGTATCTAATCCAATAGTTTTATATTCCAGTCTTATAGCCGCAATAGCCCCCTGTTCCAATATACGGTCAGGTACTTGAGAAGTTTTTTCCTTCATGGTTCCTATAATCATGTTAAATTGTTCTTTTGGCAATACAGAAAGGATATCAATTAAACTTTTATCAGCCATATCTTTTGGTAATTGTGACAGCAGCTGTGATTTAACTGCTGCAGTTTCTTTGGATTTACTGTTAAGCATGCTAAGTAAGATAAAAGCATCGCTCATAGTAGACTTTAGTTTTTCATAATTATCTTCATTATCTTTCTTTGCTACATTTAGTATATATACATTTTCCTTATCTAAAATTGGATATTCCTTTTGATAATGTTGAAAGTCTTTTGCTGTTAAATTGTCCTTAGATAGAAGGGTGTAAGAGTTTAAAACCAGTTCTTCCTCATCTGCTTCCACCAGCTTTCTTAGATTCGTCATTTGACTTTCTCTTATTGCAATAGGAACTGCTTCCTTAATGCCGCCTTGTTGTATTCCAACATCTACAATATCTGCAGTATACGCAGGTAATGATAAATCACAGAACGCTTGTAATACCAATAATCCAAATATCAAAATAATAGATGGTATTGATTTTTTTAAGTATTTTAATAATTTAAGCATATAAATCCTTTCTAAATTTGTCGTTTATTTTCATTTGTAAATAGTTGTACCGATATGGGATAAACTATAATATATCACAATTTAAATATATTTGCATTACTTATTTCAAAATGAGATTCTGCGCCAATAACAGCACCACAGTAAACGAAATGTTTATTGTCGTGATAATTCTGCCGCAACCAGCTTGCTCGTGCGCATAAACAACTCCGAAGGAG
>CALDJN010000031.1 GCA_937901695.1 uncultured Anaerocolumna sp. | reverse complement strand
AGATAAAGGAATGTGACTGGAGTTCAGACGTGTGCTCTTCCGATCTGGGAAATCATTGCAAAAGTATATGAATTAATTATTGACGCAGGGGTACATAGGGTAGATAGTATAAAAGCAGCAGAAGCGGCTAAAATATCTGAAAATGCACAACGAGACATTAATATAGCCTTTATGAATGAATTGGCAATGGTTTTTGAAAGAATGGACATTAATACCAAAGAAGTAATTGATGCCATGAACACTAAATGGAATGCACTTGGTTTTATGCCGGGTTTAGTTGGTGGTCATTGTATTGGTGTAGATCCGTATTATTTTATTTATCAGGCTGAAAAACTGGGATATCACTCTCAGATTATATTGTCTGGAAGAAAAATAAATGATGATATGGGTGCATTTATTGCTGATATAGCTATAAAAAATATGATTAAAGCTAATAAGTTAGTCAGCCAGGCGAAAGTCTATATTATGGGTATTACCTTTAAAGAAAATTGTCCTGATATTCGTAATTCAAAGGTGATTGATATTATTAATCGATTGAAAGAATTTGATATTAATGCTATTGTAGTAGATCCAAGGGCAGATAAAGACGAAGTAAGAAAAAGCTATCAGGTTGATGTTGTGCAAATGTCTGAGGTAAAGGATGCAGATTGCATTATATTTGCCGTTGCACATAATGAATTTATGAGCATAACTCCTAGTCAATTAGACGGTATGTTTCGTAATATTCCAACAAAAGAAAAAGTGGTTATAGATATTAAGAGTATATTTTCTAAAAAAGAGATGGATTCTATTGGATTCTCGTACTGGAGTCTTTAAAAAGAAAAGAGGGGCTGAATATTGTGAAAAAAAGATATATGGAAATTGTTGTTGTATTAATTTTGCTAATTGGTATGATAACAGCAACCCTATTTATTGCATTTAGAAATCGAAATAATAAAACTACCGTAACTAATGCATCATTGTATGATGCTAGCGATGATATAAAGTTTGCCATGAAATTGTTATCAAAAGATAACAGCCAAGCAAAAGTTATATCAGATATAAAAACAACAGAAAAGGTTATTTCGTTAACTTTTCAAGGATTATCAGATACAGAGACTAATAAGAAAATACTAGAATTAATGAATCAGTATAACAGAAAAGGAACCTTTTTTGTGCCTGGTATTCTGGCAGCAGAAGATAATGAAACCATAGCAGCCATGTATGAAAATGGACATAAGATTGAAAGTAATACTTTAAAAGGCTCAAAACATTTGGAAGAATGCACGCAAGAAGAATTAGTAAATGATTTTACCTTGGCTAATCATATTATTAAAACTTGGACAAAAACTAGGCCGAATATTTTGCTATGCAATTCTACCGATTATACTTCTGAACTCTTACAAGCAGCTTTTGCCAGTGGAAATGAAAAGGTAATAAAAAGTACACATTTTATAAATTATCAAAGCTTTACGAGTTATGAACAGGTATTAAACTATATATCAGGATTGGAGAAGGGGGCTATCATAACAATAAAAATGGATGGAGTACTGGATGAGTCAGAGTATAAGTCAGAGAAAATAGCAGCCAATCCTAATAATATGGGTATTGAAAATAAAACTCATAAAGTAAATTCCTTAAGCAAAGAAGAAAGGCTACTTCAAATAATTGAATGGGTTTTAAAAGCATTAGAAGAGACACAGTATAAAAGTGTATTCGTTGAAGATTTAGCTGCATATTACGATGTTGATTTTAATAAGTCTTTTGAGAAAGTCAGAATTGAGAATCAAGGTAAACCTGCAAGAGTATATAAAAGAATTACCACTGCCGATAATAGCATGGCATTTACCTTCAGGGGAATAGAAAACGAATATATATTAAATGAAATTCTAACATTTTTAGAAAAAAATCATCTGTATGCCACCTTTTTTGTTACGGCAGATGAGATGATTAATTACCCAGAACGGATTAAAAAGATATTGGACAAGAACCAAAACATAGGTAATGGTGGAATGACAGGGAAGGATCTTACTGCCATGGGTTTTAATGCAATGTGCTTAGAAATCTATAAAAGTGATAAGATTCTAAAGGAACAATTTGGTATAGATACTAACTTATTTATGCCTGTATATGGAAAATACAATGATACCTTATTAGAAGCTGCATCTTCCTTAGGGTATGATATAGTTACATATAGTAAAAACCCCGTTACCAATGAAAGCGCATCTTTGGATGACATCATGGATTATTATAAAAATGGATTTAGAAAGGGAGATATTATATATTTTAATCTAAATCTCCATAAGGAAATTGTGGATATAGTAAAACAAATCTATTCCATGATGGGAGAAAATACATATAAAATATGCAGTGTACCTACTTTAATTACTTATGAAACAGATGCCATAATTCTTGAGACTAAAAATAGTAAAGGCTTAAATAAGCAAACAAGTAATTCAGGTAAAAATTCAATGGGAAATGGTACTAATAATTCTAACAATAATACTGATGGCAAGATGAATGTTGATACTAGAAAATATCTAGAAAAATTACGTGATAAAAATAAGGGAAAAAAGGCAAGAGAAATTAGGACCATATATACAACAGAGCAGGCACTTAGTTATACTTTCTATGGAATTAATAATACAGAGGTATTAGAAGATGTTTTAAATAAACTAAATCTTTTAAATGCAAAAGGAACGTTTTTTGTAACAGAAAAAGATACAAAATACTATTCTTCTGAAATTAAAAAGATTACCAAATTAGGCAATGAAATAGGTATTTGCCTTGATATGTCAAGTGGTACAAATTTTTATTCCATATGCGAGAGCATTAAAAAGACACAGAGAGAAGTAAAAAAAATATGCGGACAAACACCTACCTTAGTTCGGTATGCCTATGATGTAGATATGACCGAGGAAATGCTTGAGGCAGTCTCAAGTTCTGGATGCATGGTGGTATGGCAGGATTTGGCGTTAGCTACTTCAAAATTAGGAAAAGATGCAACCCTTGGGGATGTTCTGGCATATGGATTTAATGCTGGTAATATATCGGCTCGGAGAGGCTATATTGTATATTTTAGAATGGATTATTATACAGATCCATTACTAATCGGTAAGTTAATGATGAATATAGCAGAAGAAAGAATTGATACCATTGCTTATCAAGACGATATTACTCGGAATGAATCCGCTTATTCCATTAAAACTTTAGGCAGTCTTTTAAGCAGTGATAAGGTTTATTCTTATCCTTTAAGCGATAAAGATATTCTAGCATCTGTAAAAGATACTATATTTCCAGGGCATCTAGATGGACTAAATCCAACCCAAAAGTTTGAATACATTGGGGGACGATATGTAGGTAATATTAACGTTAATTCGCAAACCACTTTGCCTGGTTTTAATGATAATGAACTGGAACAATTAAACCAAACGGGAAGATTTACTGATGATAAAGTATTATTTTTAACTTTTGACGATTGGGGATCTGATAAAACAATTAATCAAATATTATATGTATTAAATAAATATGACGTTAAGGCAACTTTTTTTGTTCGAACAAATTATGTTCAAGATAATCCAAATCTATTACGTGCAATTGCTGAAGCTGGTCATGCTATTGGCAGTCATACCGATGGTCATCTTCCTTATGCTATTACTACAACTGTAGAAATTGAAGATGATACCAGCGCCATTTATACATCACCTTCAGATGCTGAAGTAATAGAGAGAAAAGACGATTTAAGTATCTCATTTTATAAATTACAAAGCATTATTGGAGATATTCAAACAAATGGAATACCAGCACTGACAAAAATATTCAGACCACCAACATTGGCAATGAGTAAAGAAGGTATGGAAGCTGTATTTGATATGGGCTTTCAGTTTATTGTTAGTGGAGACTTTAGTACCCACGATTATGAGGAAACCAATCCAGCTTCTTTGGCAGATACCATTATCAATGGTATTAACTTAAAGAATGGAAAGGTTCGAACTTTACAAAATGGTAGTATTTTGGTTTTACATATGTCAGATGATAGCAAAATACCTACTATGAAGCCAGACGTAACAGCAAAAGCGCTTGATATTGCAATACCTCAACTATTGGAGCAGGGGTACCGGTTTGCCAGATTAAATGACTATCTTTCTGAAAGCAATACAGGCGTATATTCTGGAAATCAAAGTAGTAAAGATGCGGTTACGAAATAAAAGAAGCTAATAGATAGTAATATTAAATATAGGGTAAGGGGTATACTTTTTCATGAAGATTAAGAATATGTCAAGTGGTAAGAAAATGATTAAAAAAGAATATGAAGATATACTTTTACAAACGAAAAATGATAGGCGAATACTTGCACATGTACCAGATAAGACAAAAAGAAGAAGTAATAACGATCGACGTGGTGGTCAGACAATAGATAGTTTTTCTGATAACATCAATGAATACATATTAAGTAAGCAGATAGGAATGCGCTATAAAGTACAATATGATGTAGAAGTTATCTATGTAAAAAAAGGTAAAAAAACTAGTATTATCTGTTCAGGAATTGATATATCCATGTCAGGTATATTATTGCGAATATCAAAAGAACATATTTTACTAATGCAAGAAGCAGATCGTATTTTATTAAAGTTTGAAATCACTCCAGGAACCATGCCAGAAGGACTAGAGATGAAAGTAAAAATAAATGCAAACATGGCAAGAACAGAGCAAGTTTCGGATTCGGAATATCTATGTGGTATGGCTTTTGCGCAGCCTTTATCCATTTATGCTTCCAAAAAAAGAGGAAGGTATATGCTTGTGATTTCAGCATTATTACTCCTATTCATAACTGCATTTATCATTCTTATGCGTGCGGAAAGTGTCATATACTTCAAATTCAATAAATGGTTGTATTTATATAGCATTATTGCTGCATGTTTTTTGTTAAGCAGATACTTTTTTGGTTTCTTATACAGAGAAGTGCCAATTGATATTGACTTTACACCAGGAGTTTCTATATTAATTCCTTGCTTTAATGAAGAAGAATGGATACAAAGAACCATAATAAGCTGCATGAATCAAGATTATCCAATTGATAAGCTTGAAGTTATTGTTATTGATGATTGTTCCAACGATAAATCAGTAGAAAGAATAGAAGAAATTATCCAAAAGTTATATGATTCCGGTGATCAATATGATGTAAAAAAGCGCTTAAAATATATTGTTCAAAAGGAGAATAAGGGTAAAAGAGAGGCACTTGCAGCAGGCGTGTTAGAAGCGAAACATGAACTGGTTGTTTTTGTTGATTCCGATAGTTTTTTAGATCCTTTTGCCATTCGAAATCTAGTACAACCTTTTAAGGATCCCAAGATGGGTGGTGTTTCAGGAAGAACCGACGTTGCTAATACCTATACCAATGCTTTGACAAAAATGCAATCTGTTCGTTATTACATTGCTTTTCGTATTATGAAAGCAGCAGAAGCCTATTTTGATACGGTAACCTGTTTATCAGGTCCTTTAGCTTGTTACAAAAAAGAAATCATTCTAAAAAATCGTGAGGCATGGTTAAACCAAAGCTTTTTAGGGCAAAAGGCTACCTTTGGTGATGATAGGGCTATGACAAACTTTGTACTTAAGAATTGCCGAACCAGTTATCAGGACTCGGCAGTATGTTCAACCATTGTACCAAAGAAGTATTCCGTTTTCTTAAAACAGCAAATGAGATGGAAACGGTCCTGGTTACGTGAATCGATAATTGCAGGGAAGTTTATGTGGAAGAAGGAACCATTTGCTTCTTTAAATTTTTATATTGGGCTGGTAGTTCCAATTGCAGCTCCCATAGTTGTTTTATATAACTTAGTGTATGTACCTATATTATATGGTATATTTCCTAAAGCCTTTTTAGTAGGGTTACTCTTAATGTCACTTCTTATGAGCATGGCGCAGATGCTTTTAAGAAGAAGTACTACCTGGATATTTGGCATGCTATTCTGTTTCTACTATGAAGCTGTGTTATTATGGCAAATGCCAATTGCCTGGGTTACTTTTTGGAAATCTACCTGGGGTACTCGCATGACGCCCAGTGATATAAAAGAACAGAAAAAGAAAGAAAAAAAACTTATGGAAAAAAGAGCAACGAAAGTAAAAAAGGCAAAGAAGAATAAAAGGGAGGACTCCCATGAAATTTTCACCAACGAATAAGGACAGAAAAAAGGTTATAAGAACAATCCTAGAAACCATAATTTTATTGGTAATATTTATTTTTGCAGCTAAGGCGTTGTTTGTTTTTCAGGAATATACGCCCTATGAGAAAGATGATAAATCCATAGTAACCGGAGAAGATAAGGGATTTATTGCAGTATCCTATCTAGCTGTTGCCAGGGATGGCACAGATACTATGATAAGTACAAATCGTCTTATGGAACACTTGGATGCATTGCATAAAAACGGCTATGTAACAATAACCCAAGAAGATATTGAAAACTATTATAATAAGGGTACCCCCCTTCCTGAAAAATCACTTTTTTTAATGTTTGAAGATGGTAGAAGAGATACTGCCATATTTTCACAAAAAATTATGGAGAAATATAACTATATTGGTACTATGCTAAGTTATGCTGATAAGTTTAATCATAAGGATACCAAATTTCTTCAGCCTAAGGATTTATTGAATCTAAAGAAAAGTACTTTTTGGGAATTAGGTACCAATGGTTATCGACTGTCCTACATTAATGTATTTGATCGGTACGACAATTATTTAGGGGAGCTTAATTCCTTGGAATACTCTTCAATCAATCAGTATCTAGAACGTAATTACAATCAATATTTGATGGATTTTATTCGGGATGAGAATTTTATACCAAAGGAAACCTATTCCCAGATGGTTGAAAGGATTGGTAATGATTATCAATTAATGGATAATATATATACCAAAGAAATTGGGGAAGTTCCTGGGGTCTATGTTTTGATGCATTCTAACACAGGAAGTTATGCCAATAATGAAAAAGTAAGTGCTGTAAATGAAAAGTGTATGAAAGAATTATTTGCCATGAACTTCAATAAAGAAGGTTCAGCTTTCAACAAACGTGAGGACGATATATATAATTTAACAAGGATGCAGCCACAGCCTTATTGGTATCCTAATCATCTCCTAATGAGAATTGCAGATGATACAAATGCAGATATAGAATTTGTAGACGGGGATATAAATCAAAGAAAAGATTGGGATATTCTAAATGGTGCAGTAGAATTCCGGGATTCCGGTATAGCATTAACTTCTGAATCAGAAGGAAATGGATTAATAAGACTGAAGGAAAGTAAAGATTATCAGAATTGCAAACTAACTGTGAATCTAACAGGTAATAAACTTGGTACACAGACTATTTATTTACGAGCAGATGAAGAACGAAAAGAATATGTAGCTGTGAAAATTCAGAACAATTATTTATACATTGAAGAAAATGGAAAACAGATATACAAACTTGATTTAAATGTCCATGATGGATTAGTTATGCAGTCCATTGAAGAAAATCAGAAAGAAGCAAAAGAAGCTGAATACGAGTTATATTCTAATCAATCCAATCATTATGGAAACACTACCAGTATGAACGAACAAACCAAGGAATCATTGATAAAGAATGCTAGGACCATAGAAGAGGGGGCAAAAGAATATATTCCGCCTATTCAGATTAGTGATCCAGGAAATCGAAAAGTTGAAATTATATTACAAGATCAGAGCTTATCTGTAACTATCGATCAAAAGAAAGCAGTAGATAACTTACCCTTGTCAGGTAAGTCCAAAGGTTACATCTATCTAGAGTCTGCTTGGGGAGAGTATGGTTATAGCCAAAGAAACATAGCAGATGATGTTTATGATGGTATGTTTGAGAATCTTGCTGTTCGTAACTTGGATGATAACAATATATTATATGACAACCAGTTACATGGTTTTGATAAAGTAAAGAACAATATTAAGGCAGACTGGAATCATATCATAAATTGGTTTATTAATTCTTTATAATTAAAAATATAATGATTGATAGATAAAGTTAGTTGCCCAAAAATCATTGTTTTCTTAATCTGAATAGAATCTCAGAAAACATAGAAAACTAGGAAGAATGCGGAATACATTGGTGAAAATATGAAAAAGAATGTTTTATATCTATGTTTCTTAATAATATGCCTTGTAATAGTAGGTTGCAGTAACAAAGCTAGTATCAAAAAGGATAGGGAAGAAAAGCAAAAAGAAGAAAAGCAAAAAGAGTATCAGGATACTACAAATAGAAATGGAGAACTATTAAAGAAAGAAAAATTTAGTGTATGGACTGCCTACTGGGATACCGAAAATATAGATAAGGAAATAGGAAGTTTAAAAGATCAGATAGATAATATATGCTATTTCGCAGCTTACTTTAAAGAAGATAAACAACCATTTATTCCAGAAAAGGTAACAGATACCCATGAAATGATTAAAGCAAATTACAAACCCTATTCATTTAAAAGTTATCTTACTTTTGTTAATGATTTATTAATTGAGGATGGCTCATCCTCTCTTAAGGATACAGACCTCTTATATACATTATTATCTACAGAAGAAGCAAGAAATAACCATATAAATGAAATTCTGCAAATGACAATACAGGGTGGATTTGATGGAATTGAGATTGACTATGAGGGAATGAAAAAGGATATTGAACTTTGGAATCTCTATATACAATTTATTAACGAGCTCTATCAAGCAGCTGCTACAAAAGGTGTTTTAGTGAGAATTGTTATAGAGCCAGGTATTCCGGTTAATGAGAATTTTGAATTTCCAGATGGTCCAGAATTTGTTATGATGTGCTATAATCTATATGGCTATGGAACAGAACCCGGACCAAAAGCAAATAAAGAATTTCTATTAGAAATGGTAAAGAAGATGGAAGTATTCCCTGGAAAAGTAAATTTTGCGGTTGCTACAGGCGGGTTTGACTTTGCTAAAGGTGGAGTGGTTGTTCAAGTTACCGAAGTGAAAGCTACCCAATTAGCAAAAGAGTATGATAAAACACCCAAAAGGGATGAAGAAAGTCAAAGTCTTGTATTTTCTTATATAGATAACAATGGTATGTCTCATGAAGTATGGTTTGCAGATAATCAAACCATTCAATATTGGTTTGATGTAATTAAAGGGGCTGGAGATTACGAGTTATCTATATGGAGAATAGGTGGTAATATATTCGAATAAATTATAAAGGGAAATAAAATCTTTATGTTACAGAGCTTGGAGAAGTGTAAATAATATTATGAAAATGGCATTTTACAATATTTTTGATAAGAAATGCCCGGTAGATAAATAAACTAGGCATTGGATGTTTATAATGATTCATTTATTGCTTGATTACTAATGCTCAATATGGGTTTTATAACATTTTAGTTTTATGGGAGGTAAATTATGTTAAGTATTCATAATTTCAGTAAAGTTTACAAAGGTGGAAAAAAAGCAGTGGACAATTTGTCCTTAGAAGTAAAAGCAGGAGATATATACGGATTTATTGGACATAATGGAGCAGGTAAAACTACCACCTTACGTGCAATAGCAGGGGTTTTGGACTTTGAAGAGGGTGATATTTTAATCAATGGAATGTCCATTAATAAGGAACCGGTTGCATGTAAAAAAGTAACAGCTTATATACCGGATAATCCAGATTTATATGAACATTTAACCGGGATTCAATATTTGAACTTTATTGGAGACATTTATTCTATATCCCAAAAAGAACGGGAAGAACTAATTAGAAAATACGGTGATGCCTTTGAATTAACTAAGAACTTAGGGGATTTATTATCTTCTTACTCCCATGGTATGAAACAGAAACTTGCCATTATTTCTGCTTTGATTCGTAAACCTAAGTTATTGTTATTAGATGAACCTTTTGTAGGTCTTGATCCAATGGCATCACATATACTAAAAACTTACATGGCAGAACTATGCCAGGAAGGCAGCGCTATATTTTTCTCTACTCATGTATTAGAAGTTGCAGAAAAGCTTTGCAATAAAATAGCTATTATTAAAGGTGGTAAATTAATCGCATGCGGTAATACAGAAGAAGTAAAAGGTAACCAAAGCCTGGAAGACTTATTTATGGAATTAATTGAAGAAAAATAGAAAGGTGTGGTTATTTATGAGGGAAATATGGTTATTAGCCAAAGTTCAATTAGGTACTACATTTGATTTTAATATAGCAAAGAAAAATAGTAATATTAAGAAAAAAAGTCCATTCTATGCAGTTGGAATGGTCTCATTACTTTTGCTATTTGCAGGAATGTCATTTTTTTATAATTTTATGTTAGGTTTTAATTTTAAGATTCTTGGAACTATGGAATTACTTCCTGAACTTATGATGGCGCTTACCTGTATTATTACAATATTGACTACAATCAATAAAGTAAAAGGAACTTTGTTTGGATTTAAGGATTATGATTTAGTCATGTCTTTACCAGTAGAAACCAGTAAGATTGTAGCCAGCCGCTTGTTATTATTATATCTGCTCAATATTTTATTTACACTTATTGTGATGATACCCAATGCTATTGCATATGGGATATTGGTAAATCCATCTCCTGTATTTTATATCATTTGTCTGGCAGTTATGTTATTTATACCATTGGTGCCTATGATTGTGGGGACGATTATTGGTACTTTTATCGCAGTAATTGCTTCTAGATTTCGACATAGCAATCTGGTGAATTTAATCATAGCAATAGGATTTTTTGTAGCTTACATGCTATTTATATTTTCAGCGGATTCTGCTGAAAAAATGGGTGAAATTACAGCAGCTATTACGAATCAGGTAGATTCCATGTATCCGTTATCCAGAATGTTTCGTATGGCTGTTTGCAAATATGATATTGTATCCATTGTACTGTTTATTGGCATATCCCTATTAGCCTTTGTCTTATATTCTCTTATTGTTGGTGCAAAATTTAAGAATCTCAATACAATGATTCTGGCTAATTTTACAAAAGGTAATTATAAAGTGGGCAGTCTGAAACAGTCATCACCTTTTAAAGCTTTATTTATAAAAGAGGTGAGAAGATATTTTTCTTCTACTGCATATGTACTTAACACAGGATTTGGTATTGTTATAATGACTTTGGGCTCTGTTGCATCCTTATTTCTTAGTGAAGAAACACTTGCTCAAATCTTTAAAGTACCTGCTCTTGGAACACGATTTGGGCAAATCTTTGCTATAATGTTTGGATTCTGTGTTTCTATGACTAATGTAACAGCCTGTTCCATTTCCTTAGAAGGAAGAAGCTTATGGATATTAAAAGAATCACCAATTACAGAAAAGACTATATTTAATAGTAAAATTGCACTGAACCTTGTTTTGACAATACCAGCTACCATTATCAATGCTTTTATCGTATTTATTGGACTTAAGTTATCTGTATTAGATTTATTCATGATTATACTATTACCAACTGCATTTGCATTCTATGCATCTATATTTGGACTAATAGTAAATCTTAAAATGCCAAATTTAAACTGGACTTCGGAAATAACAGTTATAAAGCAAAGTGGTGCCACCATGATATCTGTTTTATTAAATATGTTTATATCTTTTTTACCATTTATATTGATGTTGGCACTGCCTGAAGTAAGCCTGGCTATTATCAACGGGGGTATGGCGCTGGTATTATTAATCCTTAGCGGTATTATGTATAGATATCTTAATACAAAGGGTGCCAAAATATTTGCGCAATTATAAGAAATATTTAAGGTACAGAAGAAGGCAGAGGCTGTTGAAAACAATAACTGTCATTCTGAGAGCAAATTCAGCTTGCTGAATTAAGTTCGAGGAATTTCACATAGATTTTATCATTCTGAGGGAGCAAATTCAGCTTGCTGAATTAAGTTCGGGGAATCTCACATAGATTTTGTCATTCTGAGAGTGTAAATTCAGCTTGCTGAATTATGCTCGAAGAATCTCATATTCTAAAGGGGGATTCTTCGCAAATTCAACTTCGTTGAATTTTTGCTCAGAATGACATGCTTTCATAGCAATGACAACAACCCCTATAACTTGCATTTGAATATGTGGATAAGTACTTTTTCATAATTTGGAGGTACATTATGAATGACGTTTTTAAAGCATTAGCAGACCCAACAAGAAGAGTTATCTTAGAACTTCTTGCGGATGGCGGCCGTAATGCTGGTGAAATAGCCGAATATTTTGACATTAGTAAGCCGTCTATTAGTCATCATCTAAACATCTTAAAGAATGCAGGTATAATTAGTGATGAAAGACAAGGACAAAACATAGTATACTCCTTGAATACTACCGTTTTTCAAGATGTAATAAAGTGGTTTTTTAACTTTACGAAAAAAACAGACTCTGAAAACAATGATGGAAAAACGAAAGAAAAGAATTAATAAGGAAATCTTTTTGATTTGCCCCCCAAAGGGCCGCACTTTTTAAAGACTTCCTTTTTTTGAATACAAATCCTATTAAAAAAGATACTATTAGTAAACTACAACACTACAATATGAATTATCAAATAATTTTTCGGAGGTAAGTATGTACTGCCTTATACAAGAAAGAGATAATGTAAAACCACATATATTAGGAGAATCAAAAGAAATCCTAGTTGATTCCTTTAATTGGTCAAGCAATGGAGAGACAGGAAAAACCTATACTTATAAAATGAGTAACGATAAGTTTGAACGTCCTATAAATAAAGAGTATCATATTAGCTTATGTGAAGATACTTACCAATCTGGAAATAGAGAGGGTATGAATAATTCTCATAAGCCCATAACTTATCCTTTATGTACCATGCATTATTATGATTTTGTTGACTACGATTTGGATGACTGTATTGGTGAAAGCAAAATTGAATCTATAGCAAAACAAATAAACATTAAAAGTGAAGAAATCTGGCAGATTGTATTGGCTGAACTGAAACCGCTTCATGATAGAATTCTTTATGAGTATCGGCAAACAGAAGAATATCTTGCTCGTCAGTATCATGAAGATGTTCTTAAAAAATATAAACAAGCCAAAGAGGATTTTCAAAAAGAATATGGAATAGCAGCCTTCGAGTATGACCGTTGTTATAATGTATTTGGTGATTTGATGAATTCGGAATACTTAAATTTATTAAATCAGAAGCTGGAAGAAAGAATTAATATGAAAAAGAATAGTAAAAATTATCGTAAATATGCATATAGGGAGAACTTTAATAATTACTCTAATCAGGAGGGATTCAGCAGCGAGTTTAATGATTCAGAAAGAGAAATCCTGATTAGATTTTATAAAATACTTGCGAAAAAATATCACCCGGATTCTAATCCGGATATAGATACATCAGCAGAAATGGTATTAATTAATAAACTCAAAAAAGTTTGGAGGGTTTAAGCATTACAGTTGCTTAAGTTTATTCCGCAGAACAAAAAAAGAAAGAATACACAGTAATATTTAAGCTTTCCAGTCATATAAATTGATTCAGGATTTTTCTTGAGATTGAATCCTTTTTACTGTTTAAGCTTTCCAGTTATATAAATTGATTTTTAAAAAGTGAAAATAAAAAATAGTATTAAGGATAATTGCCAATAAAACTAAGATATTTTAAAAATAAATAATAAATATTAATAAAAATACTTGAAAAGCAAAATATATTGTGGTAATATATTTTTATCAAGTTGTTAGTGTTACCAAACACTAAACAATTATTGTTTTGAAACACTAATATAATTAGAGGAGGCAATTATGAAAAAGTCAAGAAAGCTTTTAGTACTTATGCTTACGGCAGTTTTTACAGTTGCAGCATTAATGGGTTGCAGCAAAAAAGGTAAAGAAACTGAAACAGACAAAACAGGTAAGGCAGCAGAAGGTACACAAAATTCAGAAACAAAAACAGAATTAAAAGGTAAACTGGAGTTGTTCTCATCAAAATCAGAAAATGCAGGAATATTACAGGAATTAATTGATAAATTTACTGCTGCAAATCCTGGTGTTACCATTACTCTGAATTCTCCTTCAGATGCAGGTACTGTTTTAAAGACAAGATTAACCAAGAATGATATACCAGATATTATCGCCATGGGCGGAGATGCTACATATACAGAACTTCAAAGCGCAGGTGTTCTGGCTGATTTAAGTAACGAACCTTATATTGGAAATATTCAGGAATCTTATTTACAGATGCTTTACGATGTAAATAAGGATAAAGAACAAGCTGCTTATGGAATACCTTTTGCCACCAATGCATCCGGTGTACTTTATAATGTAGATATGTTTAAAGAAGTAGGTATTACAGTTCCAACTACCTGGGATGAATTTATGGATGTGATTGGAAAACTGGAAGCTGCAGGAAAACAGCCTTTTGAATTGACTTTTAAAGACAATTGGACCTGCCTGCCTCCATGGAATAGTATGGCTCCTGATTTAATGGATGTTAATTTTACAACTGACAGAATGGAAAATAAGACTACTTTTGCAGATACCCATTCAGAAGTACTAGAAAAATATCTAGAAATATTAAAACATGCGCCAAATGATATTATGGGAACAACATATGGTGATGGTAACAAGATGTTTGCTGAAGGCGGAGCTGCTATGATGATTAATGGTAACTGGGCAATTCCGGAATTTAAAAAGATTAACCCAAATTTCAATGTAGACTTATTTGCATTTCCTGCTTCAAATGATACTTCTAAAAACTATGTAACATCTGGAGTTGATGTTCTATTTGCAGTATCAGCACAATCAAAACAGCAGGAAGCAGCAAAGGCATTTGTAGCATTTATGGTAGAACAGGAGAATGCTCAGGCTTATGTGGATAACCAATTTGCATTTTCAGCAGTAAAGGGCGTAGAACAGAATGATCCTACAGTTGCAGGCGTAAAAGCAGATATAGCAAGTGGTAAGGTTACTAACTTCCCAGATCATTATTATCCATCTGGTTTTGATTTAGCTTCTATTCTTTCTGAGTTTGCCTTAAATTATACAAGTGGTATGGGTAATCAAGAAAATATAACCAAAACATTAAAATTAATAGACGAACAGTATGATGCTGTGAATGTGAACTAAATAACATTAGAATTTGATTTTTACATTTAGTTGCCGAAATGGATTTCATTTCGGCAACAGTTCTTATCAGCAGTAAATATTAAATTATTGCGGAGGTCATTAATGGGAAAAAAAATTAGAAAAAAAAGAATAAGTATGGCTTTTTATGCTATGACCATACCAATGGCTATATTATTTTTTGTATTTCATACATATCCATTCTTACAAGGAATATTTTATAGCTTTACAGACTGGAAAGGCTACGGTACATGGGAATTTGTCGGGTTACGTAATTATTTACAAATGTTTAAAGATCCTAATATAACACAAGCCTATCTTTTTACATTTAAATTTGCTTTCTGGGCAACCATATGTGTCAATGTATTCAGCCTTCTATTAGCTTGCGGACTGAATGCAAAAATTAAATGCAAAAACTTATTAAAGGCAGTTTATTTTCTCCCCTATATGCTGGGAACCTTGATTATTGGTTATGTATTTAATTATATCTTTGCAAACATAATTCCGTCTATGGGTCAGGCACTTGGAATAAAGGCACTTAGTGTGAATATTTTAGGTACCGGAAAGGCTTGGTATGGCATTTTATTTGTAACTATATGGCAGTCTTTGGCTTTTAATACTTTAATTTATCTGGCAGGATTGCAAACTGTTAACAGAGATTTGTATGAATCTGCTGCTATTGACGGAGCAACAGGTTGGAAACGCTTTTCAAAAATAACATTTCCACTAATTGCACCATTTTTTACGATTAATATGGTGCTTTGTGTGAAAGGATTTTTAATGGCATTTGACCAGATTGTTGCATTAACTGGAGGCGGACCGGGAGTATCCACTACAACCATATCATTACTAATATATAAAAAGGGATTTCAGGGTGCTCAGTTTGCATACCAATCTGCAAATGCGGTAGTTTTATTCCTTGTGGTAGTGATTATATCCATATTCCAATTAAGGGTTCTTGAAAGAAGGGAGGAGAAGATTGACTAATGAAAACAAAAACGATTTATAAAGAGAAGATAAATTGGCCAGTTACCATCATTTTGAGCGTATTAGCAATTTTCTTTATATTAGGACCTTTATATTTAACAATTGTAATTGCATTAAAAGAACCAATTGAAATGAAAAATGTTCTTGCCTGGCCTAAAAATATCAGATGGGAAAACTTTGTGGATGCCTGGAAAATGACTGACTATCCAAGGAAGTTCGCTAATACATTTTTTATTACAGCTGTCAATCTTATATTTACATTAGGAACCAATTCTCTTGTAGCATATGCGATTACAAGAAACAGACATAAGAGTAAGTTTTTCAATTTTTTGTATTATTACTTTATTAGTGCCATGTTTATACCCTTCAACGTTTTAATGCTGCCACTGGTAAAGCAGGCAAATTTATTTCATATTGATAATGTTATAGGGATTACCTTTTTATATATAGTATTTGGACTTCCAATGAATATTTTCTTATATACAGGGTACATAAAATCAATTCCAATGGCACTGGATGAAGCTGCTACTATTGATGGAGCTTCGCCTTTTCAGGTTTTTATTAATATTATATTCCCTATATTAAAACCAATGAATGCAACAGTTGCAATTCTTTCTGTCATGTGGACCTGGAATGACTTTTTAATGCCATTGATATTGCTTAGTGATCAATCCCAGCAGACCTTGCAATTAACACAATATGTTTTTCAGGGGCAATATTCTACTCAATATAATTTAGCATTTGCTTCTTATATACTAGTACTTTTACCAATATTAGTCGTATATATATTTTGCCAGAAATGGATTATTTCAGGTGTTACAACTGGTGCAGTAAAGCAGTAGAAATGTAGATTTAGTTTGCTTTGTCATTCTGAGAAGGTTTGTCATTCTGAGCCTGAAAGGCGAAGAATCCCATCTATGATTGAAAGAAAGTATATATAGAAAAAAGGTTTGTCATTCTGAGCCTGAAAGGCGAAGAATCCCATCTACGATTGAAAGAAAGTATATATAGAGAAAAATTTGTCATTCTGAGCCTGAAAGGCGAAGAATCCCATCTATGGTTGAAAGAAAATATATGTATAGAAAGGCTGCCACGAAGGAATTCTTTCAACCTATATATTAGTGGCAGTGTCACATCTGCAAAAAGTGTATTACTTTTGAATGGAAGTTTCCTATCAGAAGTAAATTATCATATCTTTAAGCAAATGTGACATGCATTGGTGAAAATGGATAAGTTATGGTGGAAAGAATGTGTAGTTTACCAGATATACCCTCGAAGTTTTAAAGACTCTAATGGAGATGGAATCGGAGATATTAAAGGAATTATATCAAAATTAGATTACCTAACAGACTTGGGTATTGACGTTATCTGGCTTTCGCCTGTATATCAATCTCCAAATGAAGACAACGGATATGATATCAGCGATTATCAGGAGATTATGGATGATTTCGGAACAATGGATGATTTTGATATGCTGTTAACGGAAGCCCATAAAAGAGGACTTAAGATAATAATGGATTTAGTGGTAAACCATACATCTGATGAACATAAATGGTTTATTGAGAGTAAAAAATCCTTAGACAATCCTTTCCGTGATTATTATATTTGGAGGAAAGGGAAGAATGGAGAAATGCCAAATAACTGGGGTTCCTGGTTTGGAGGAAATGCTTGGGAATATGATTCAACAACGGATATGTATTATCTGCATATATTTGCAAAAAAACAACCGGATTTAAATTGGGATAATCCCAAGGTAAGAAATGATATTTATGATATGATGACCTGGTGGCTTGATAAGGGAATTGATGGATTCAGAATGGATGTTATCAGTCTAATATCAAAAAAGCCTGATTTCCCTGATGGGGAAACACATGGTGGCTTATACGGAGATTTGGCACCTTTTTGCATTCATGGACCAAATGTGCATAACTATTTAAGGGAAATGAATCAAAAAGTTCTTTCTCACTACAATATCATGACAGTTGGGGAAGCAACAGGGGTTACAATTGATGAGGCAATAAAATATGCCGGTTATGAAAGTAAAGAATTAAATATGGTTTTTCAGTTTGAACATCTGGAGAATCTTATAAGTGGTGAATATGGAAAATGGAGTGATAAACACTTTTCTTTAGTCGATTTAAAAAAGGTGATGAATAAATGGCAGAAGGGGCTTGAAGGAAAAGCTTGGAATTGCCTGTTTTGGAGTAATCACGATCAACCCATGGCTGTTTCACGGTTTGGAAATGATTCGGAGAAATATCGAGAAATATCAGCTAAAATGCTTGGCACCTGTATGCATATGTTAAAAGGTACTCCATATATTTACCAGGGGGAAGAGCTGGGTATGACCAATGTCAAATTTGACTCCCTTGATGATTATAGGGATCTTGAGACTATAAATAAATACCATGAATTAGTAAATCAAAGAGGGGTAAAACCTGAAAAAATGATGGAATATATTTATCATGTAGGACGTGATAATGCCAGAACACCCATGCAGTGGGATGATTCGGAAAACGCAGGGTTTTCTCTTGGAACCCCTTGGATAAAGGTGAATGAGAACTATAAAATAATAAATGCGAAAATGCAGGTAAATAATCCTGACTCCGTATATAGCTATTATAAAAAATTAATAGAACTTCGTAAAAAATACGAAATAATTGTATACGGGGACTATGAACTCCTTTTACCAGATGATAAGAATATATATGCGTATTTGAGAATGCTTGGAAGCCAGATTCTATTAATAATTTGCAATTTTTCAGAAGATGAAACGGAATTTATTATGCCAAATAATCTAATAGGGAAAAAAGGCGAATTATTAATATCTAACTATAAGAATGATACAGATATAGATAAAATGAGGCTAAAACTAAGACCTTATGAATCAAGGGTAATTCTGTTTCAGTGAGTAATTAAATACTTTGCATTTAGATTTTTTTCAGATATAATAATGAATAGTACTATAACAAAGGATAAAATTAAGGTTGAATGAAAATATAAAGAAAGGTTGCCACAAATAACTCTTTCAACCTATTTTGTGGCAGTATAACATCTGCAAACAGAGCCATCTGTAAGAAAATGTTATATGCAAAGGGTATATAAATGATAACAATTAAAGATATGGCATATAAAGCGGGGGTCAGTCCCACTACCATTTCCAATGTCCTTCATGGAAGAACCGAGAAACTTTCTGAGAATACATTAGAAAGAGTACGTAAAGTAATTAAAGAATCAAACTATGTATCAAACATGGGGGCGAGGCTTCTTGCCAGAAATGGGTCAAAAATATTAGGCGTTATCATAACTTATTCCAGAACAAATGAGAAAAGTGCCATTCAAGATCCATTTTATAGTGAAATTATCGGTGCCTTAGAGAATGAAATACGGTGTAATGGCTATTATATGATGCTGTATACTTCCGGAAATATTGAAGAAAGTCTGAATCTTGCCAAGGCTTGGAATATTGAAGGAATGATAGTTTTAGGCACCAACTCAAAGGATTGCCGCATGTTTAAAGAAAATACGGATGTTCCCATTGTATTTATTGATGCTTATGTTGAAAATGATGGAATTCAATATGCGAATGTAGGTTTACAGGATAAAGAGGGAGCATACCAAATGACAAACTATTTAATCCAAAACGGACATAAAGATATTGCCTTCCTTGCAGATGCACCAGTGCCTACTGGTGTAGATAAAGAAAGATTAGATGGATATTCAGCAGCTTTACAGGAGAATGGACTTGAAGGTAAGGAAAGCTATATTCCTATAAATAATAAGGTAAAGGATAGACATGAATTCCTGCAAGAATTTATTAAATATAGAATTAAGGATTACACAGCACTTTTTTTCGCTTCAGATTATTATGCAGTAGATGCAATCCATTTCCTGCAAAAGCAAAATGTAATAGTCCCGGAGGATATATCCATTGCTGGCTTTGACGATAACATTTTCTCCCAGCTGAGTAATCCACTATTAACAACAGTACATCAGAATGTATCAGATAAAGCGAAATATTCGATTCAGCTTTTAATAAATATGATTAATAAAAACGAAATAAAGGATTATATTATACGCCTTCCTATTAGGTTAGTCATTAGGGAAAGTGTGAAAAACCTTTTAAAGTGAAAAGTCTTTTAAAGTGAAGAATCTTTTAAAGTGAAGAATCTTTTAAAGTGAAAAGTCTTTTAAATGTAAATTAAATATTCCATGAGCTTCTGCAAAATAAAAGATTTGTCATTCTGAGCCCAAAGGGCGAAGAATCTCACTTTG
>CALDJN010000030.1 GCA_937901695.1 uncultured Anaerocolumna sp. | reverse complement strand
TATAACAGGTATGGGAACCTCTGCTGCTACTACATCTAATGCCATAGCGCTGGCGGTGTTACAAGCAATGACAATTGCCTTTACGCCTTTTGACATTAAAAACTTTATGATTTGTCTGGAATAAGTTATTATAGTTTCTTTTGACTTACTTCCATATGGCACCCTGGCTGTATCGCCAAAATAAATAATTGTTTCATTTGGGGTCTGCCTTAAAATTTCACGTGCTACAGTAAGTCCGCCAACTCCTGAATCAAAAACCCCGATTGGAGCATTACTGGGCATCTTTGTCGCCCCCTGTTTCTTCTGCTCTGGTAAGTGCCAATTGTATTAACTTTTCCACTAACTGTGGTTTACCGATACCTTTTGCTTCCCATAGCATAGGATACATGCTAATTGAAGTAAAGCCAGGTAATGTATTGATTTCATTAAACACAACTTCTCCTGTTTCTGTTTCTACAAAGAAATCTACTCTTGCTAAACCGTATCCATCAACTGCCTTAAAGATACGAACAGCATCCTCACGGATAGTTTCCGTTACATTTCCAGGAAAATCCGGTCCTATAATGGTTTTTGATTCATTATTATTATATTTTGCGTCATAATCATAGAAATCAGCTGCAGCAACAATTTCTCCAACGCCGGAAGCCTTAGGTTCATTTCCGCCTAATACGGCACATTCCACTTCCCGGCCAACAATACCTTCTTCTACTAATATCTTTCTATCATGTTCTGCTGCTAAACGTAAGCCAGTTATCAGCTGCTCTTTGTTCTTTACCTTAGAAATTCCACGAGAGGAACCTGCATTAGAAGGTTTAATGAACATTGGATATTTTAGAGTATTCTCAATCTTTTCTACAATCTGTTCCATCTGTAACAAATCTTTTTTATACACAGGAACATATTTTGCTTGTTTTATACCTAAGGTATCCACAATAATCTTCGTATATAATTTATCCATGGAAACGGAAGAAGATAATACACCACACCCTACATAAGGAATCTTTGCCAATTCAAACAACCCTTGTACAGTTCCATCTTCGCCATATAATCCATGAAGAGCTGGGAAAACTACATCCACCTTTTCCGGAGTAACTTTGTTTCCTTCTATAAATAGTACGGATTTTTGAGTGGCATCCGGAGATATAATAGCGGTCACTTTACTTTTTAACCATTCTCCAGATTTAATGTCTTCTACAGAAGAAACTTTAACCCATCTTCCTTCCTTTGTGATACCAATTATTATTACATTATATAAATCAAGATTTACATTTGAAATAATAGTAGTTGCGGAGACACAAGATACTTCATGTTCTGAAGACTGACCTCCAAACAATACTGCAACAGTTTTCTTATTCATAAATAACATCCTTTCTTTATGGATAAATCTTTTATTTATCTATAACAAATCCTTCGATAATATTCCTGACCCCATTTGTATAAAGCTATACTTCATAATATATAAGCTATTACACAATTTTATTCTTTATTCATCGTATTCTATATTCATTGTACTATTTATTCATAAAACAATCAATATATTTTGTCAAGTAGGTTTTTTACAGAAATATTTTATGTTGCAGTTCAGCCTGTAACATCCTATCTCCCTTTTGCTTAACTTAATTTTTCCTCTATGTTTATCTGCCCACTTAATGGTAATACTATAATCAATAAAATAAATAGCTTTAAGCAGACAGGAGAATATATGAGAAATAAAAATAATAATTATTTATCTAAAAGGGTTATTCCCTCCATTTCCATAGACCAAATGTTTCAAAAAATAGTACCGGCTTGTTTAATATTGACCATAACTATTCTTTATATTCTATTTCTTTATCGAAATGGGAGTACCATATGGACAGAACATAATTCCTTTCATGTACAGGATACCATCTCCACCAACATACATAAAGATGCAGGTCAAAGCACCGTTGCAGAAAGAGAATTGAGAATTCAGCAAGGTATAGCTCAGGAAATATTGCGGTTTCATGTTATTGCTAATAGTGATTCCAATGAGGACCAGGCGCTAAAACTAAAAGTAAAGGATGCCGTTACCCAAGCCCTTAAGCCTAAATTAGAGGATGCAAATGATATTGCAGACGCAAGAAATATGGTAGCTGAAGAGTTGGGCAATTTAGAAGAACTATCAAATAATATTATCAAAGAAAATGGATTTACTTATACGGCTTCCGCCTCTATTGAAAAAGGATATTTTCCTTTAAAAGTGTATGGCGACTTAACACTTCCTCCAGGAGAATACGAAGCGGTTCGAATAGAACTTGGTTCTGCCTCAGGTAAGAATTGGTGGTGTATTATGTTCCCACCTTTGTGTTTTGTTGATACCACATATAATGTAATCCCTGAAAGCTCCAAAGAGGAATTAAAGTATGTTTTAACAGAAGAAGAATATGATTCTTTATTTTCTGAAAAGAAAGATAAAGAAAAGGTAAAAGTAAAAGTGAGTTTTAAGCTATTTTCCTGGTTGGATAAATGGTTGGAGGACTAAAGCTAGTAACTATTGCAAAATAAAAGGACAATGTATATAATTTGATTAAAATATAATTTGCAACAGTCCCTTTTTAGAAAAGAAAAATAGGAGCTACCTATGGATATCGTAAAATTAAAAGCTTATGCCAAAATAAACCTTGGTTTGGATGTTATTAAAAAAAGAGAAGATGGATATCATGAAGTTCGAATGATTATGCAAACCATTGGACTTTATGACAAAATCTCTATAAATACTACGAACCATCCATCCATTAAAGTGAAAACCAACCTTCATTACCTGCCTACTGATAAAAATAATTTAGTTTATAAAGCTGCTGCTTTAATGAAAGAAACCTTCCAAATCAAAGCTGGCGTATACATCCACTTAGAAAAACGAATACCCGTAGCCGCTGGAATGGCAGGAGGCAGTGCAGATGCTGCAACAACTTTATACGGTATGAATCGTTTGTTTCATCTGAATCTTAAAACCGAAGAATTATTAAAATTAGCCGTCCAAATTGGTGCTGATGTACCTTATTGCATCCTAAGAGGCACCGCATTATCGGAAGGAATTGGAGAAATACTCACACCACTTCCCCCTTTCCCTGCCTGCTATGTACTTATTGTGAAGCCAAATATCAATGTATCAACAAAATTCGTATATGAGAATTTACATCTGGACACCGTCACAAATCATCCAGATATAGACGGTATTATGAAACACATAAAAGAACAGGATTTATATGGTGCTTCAAAGCTATTTGGAAATGTATTAGAAACGGTTACTGAAAAAGAATATCATATTATTACAGATAAAAAAAACAAGATGCTGGAAAACGGTGCAATTGTATCTTTGATGAGTGGCAGCGGACCAACTGTGTTCGGTTTATTTGATAATGTAAAAACAGCAGAAAAAGCATTTTATGAATTTAAAGTCAGCTCTTTAGGTAAACAGGTCTATTTAACCAATCTATTTCAACCTAATACTAAGCAATCCATATAATTCCTCCGATATACAAAATATAGATTATTTACAAAGGAGGTTACAAAAATGACCGTTAATGGAATTTCTAGATCTGCTTCATATGAAAGTAAGGTAAATGTTGAAAAAACAAAAGAGGTAAAAAATAAGAAAGCCGATAATCAAAATCAAAATTCTGCTGCCATTTATGAAAAAGGGGATACCGATGCACAAAAAGTTACCTACAAGCAAGATACAGCTACTATTGCAAGATTAAAAGCAGATACTGAAAGAAGAGAAAAACAGCTAAATGACCTAGTAAGAAAAATGCTTCTAAAACAAGGGCAAACCTTCCAAGGCACTGATATATATCAACTATTAAGAGAAAGAAAAGTGGAAATTGACCCCGATACCGGCAAACAAGCTCAAGAGGATATCAGCGAAAATGGCTATTGGGGAATCGAACAAACCTCTGAAAGGCTGGTCTCCTTCGCAAAAGCCCTAACTGGTGGAA
>CALDJN010000029.1 GCA_937901695.1 uncultured Anaerocolumna sp. | reverse complement strand
GATGATTCCAACTACAGCAGGTACTGGATCGGAAGCAACACCGAATAGTATTGTTACTGTTCCAGAAAATAATTTGAAGGTAGGAATTGTAGGGACACAGATGATTGCAGATTATGTTATTCTAGATGCCATTATGATAAAAAAATTACCACTGAAAATAGCTGCTGCAACAGGAGTGGATGCAATGGCGCATGCGATCGAGTGCATTACTTCTAAAAAATCCAATCCATTTAGTGATTTGTTTGCCTTTGAGGCAATGGATCTAATCATAAATAATATTGTAAATGCATGTAAAGATCCGAGTGCCATGGATGCAAAGAATGCAATGCTTTTAGCGGCATTCTACGGAGGGGTAGCAATCACTGCATCAGGAACAACTGCGGTACACGCACTTTCTTATCCGCTTGGTGGTAAATATCACATTCCTCATGGGATATCGAATGCGATGATGTTAATTCCGGTTATGAAATTCAACGAGCCTGCTTGTAAAGATAGATTTGCAAAAGTCTATGATAGAGTCAACAGAAATAAATTACATCATATTTCGGAGGAAGAAAAATCACAGTGGGTAATCAATAAAATGGAAGAGATCGTTAATAATCTGGAAATTCCAACAAGCTTATCTGCATACGGAATCGGAAAAGAAGATTTATCAGAATTAGTGGCTTCTGGAATGAAAGTAACGCGGTTGTTAGTTAATAATATGCGAGAAATAAAAGAAGAGGATGCTAGAGATTTGTACTTACAAATTATGTAGTTAGGAGTAAGGTTGAAAGAATTTCATTCTTTCAACCGGGGATTTGTGCTACGCACAAAGTCTCCAGACCTTTAAAGGAGCATGGTTATAAAAATGAAATAGTTCTGTTAATAAGCCAGAAATTTGTGAGGTACATAGCGTTTCCGGATACGGAAAGGAGCACGTTTATAAAATGAAAGAGATTAAAGGAATCATAACACCAATTATAACTCCTATGGATCAAGAGGAAAATATAAATGAAACGGAACTTAAGAATCAGGTAAAAAGACAACTGACTGCGGGCACACATGGGATTTTCTCATTTGGGACAAATGGAGAAGGTTATATTTTAAAGGAAGAAGAAAAGGAAAAGATATTATCCATAGTAGTAGAAGAAGTTAATGGAAAGGTACCGGTATATGCAGGAACAGGATGTATTAGCACCAAGGATACGATTCATCAATCGTTGAAAGCCCAGAGCATAGGTGCAGATATTTTATCGATTATTACACCGTCTTTTGCAGCTGCATCTCAAAATGAGTTGTATGAACATTACAAAAGTATTGCAACTGCGGTTAACCTGCCAATTGTTTTATATAATATTCCCGCTAGAACTGGAAATGCATTATTGCCAGATACGGTAGAAAAATTAAGTCATATTGAAAATATTGTTGGAATCAAAGACAGTTCTGGAAATTTTGACAATATACTTCAATATATTGAAAAAACTAGATATCGAAAAGAGTTTGCGGTATTAGCAGGAAGTGACTCCCTTATCTTGTGGACATTGATGGCAGGTGGAAAAGGCGCGGTATCTGGCTGCGCAAATGTATATCCGGAAACGATTGTTGCGGTTTATGAAAATTATATTGCTGGTAAAATAGAGGCTGCAAAAGATAAGCAGGAAAGTATTCGAGAATTCAGAAATTGCTTTAAATATGGAAATCCAAATACCATTGTTAAAGCAGCAGTTGAATTGCTTGGTTATCCGGTAGGAAAATGTAGAACACCTTTTCGGCTGCTTAGTGAAGAAGGAATGAAGATGTTAAAAAAAGTTTTAATCGAAAATAGGGAAAAAGGGATGTGCTAGGTGAAGATATGAAAAGAAGTATTCTTGGTATTACTATGGGAGATCCGGCAGGCATCGGACCAGAAATTACGGTAAAAGCATTAAACAGACCAGAACTTTATGAAAAATGCAAACCGGTTGTGATAGGCGATACAGAAATATTAGAAAGAGCTTGCAAGTTTACGGGAAATACAAAAATTAGAATCCGTTCTATTTCATCGATAGAAGAAGCGCTTTTTGAGTATGGAACAATCGATGTCTTAGATATGCATTTGATTGGAATAGATGATTATGAAATTGGAAAAGTGTCAGCCAAAGCTGGAAATGCAGCTTTTCAATATGTCAAAAAGGTAATCGAATTAGCCATGAAGAAAGAAGTGGATGCAACGGTTACCAATCCATTGAATAAAGAAGCAATGAACCTTGCAGGACATCATTTCTCGGGACATACAGAAATATATGCAGAATATACAAATACGAGTAAGTATACAATGATGCTGGCTTATAAGAATTTAAGAGTCGTCCATGTTTCTACTCATGTTTCTCTGAAAGAAGCCTGTGACAGAGTAAAAAAAGATAGGATTTTAGAAGTAATTAGAATTGCAAATCAGGCATGTCTGGATATGGGTATTGGTGATCCTAAAGTAGGTGTGGCAGGGCTTAATCCACATTGTGGAGAAGGTGGACTTTTTGGAAGAGAAGAAATAGAGGAAATTGAGCCGGCTGTAAAAGCTGCAAATAGAGAAGGTATTAATGCTGAGGGACCGGTACCGGCAGATAGTATTTTTTCAAAGGCAAGAGGAAAGTTTTATGATATTGTAGTTGCAATGTATCATGATCAAGGACACATTCCATTAAAAGTCGTTGGATTTGTTTATAATTCAGAAATGAAAAAGTGGGATGCCGTAGAAGGCGTAAATATAACATTGGGTTTACCAATCATCAGGACCAGTGTAGATCATGGCACTGCATTTGATCAGGCAGGTACAGGAGAAGCCAATGAATTAAGTTTAATCAATGCAATAGAATATGCAATCAACTTTGCAAAGCAGAGAAGGTAAAGTTGTTTCATAATAAAAATATAGGAGGTTAAGAAATGAAAAAAAGAATTTTAGCTACGCTATTATGTGCAATAACTGTAGCAGCTACTCTTACTGGCTGTGGCCAGAGAAAAGAAACAGGTAATGAAAAAAATGGGAATGAGACAGAAATTACAGAAGGAGTAGGAACATCGTTTAGTTATACGTTACCAGGTAAATATTTAAACTGGCTGAAGGATTTAAATTACTGGAAAGATATACAGGAAATGTCGGGAATTACGGTAGAACTAGTAAATGGCGGCGAAAATGATGATAGTTATTATCAGAACGTAGATTTATCAGTAGGAAATGGAAATTTAACCGATGCAATTATTGTAAAACAATCACAGGCTGCTGTTTATCAGGCGCAAGGTGCTTTTATGGATCTTACGGATCTAATTAATGAATATGGACCCAATATTAAAGCGTACATAGAAGCAAATCCAGAATATGCTGCTATGATGACTACTTCAGATGGTGCTATATATGGTATTCCAGCACAGAATCCACTTTATACTAATCTTACATTTTATAGAACAGATATGTTAGAAGAAGCAGGAATTACTGCGTTACCAACAACAATTGATGAATTTACGGATATGTTAAGGACATTGAAGAAATATTACGAATCCGAAACAGGATATTATCCTTGGGTTGGACGAGATTCTTATTTGCATTATGCAGAGTGTTTTGAGTGTCTTGATACGATTGATGAAGATGGGATTGTACATGGAATATATAACTGCAGTCTTGGTAATGGAATAGGATATGATATTTATGCAGATGGATTTCGAGATATGATTGAATGGTATCATACATTATATCAAGAAGGTTTAATCGATCCAGAATGGGTTTGTGGTACGTCTACAGAAGAGGATTGGCAAACGAAGTATTTAACCGGAAAAGGTACTGTTTGTGATGATTACTTCACAAGACCGACATGGTTTATGAGTAATGCAGAAGATAATTCAAATTATAATATTGATGTCATGGATTTGTTTAAAACAACATCAGGTGGCCCGGCTAGTAGATATCAGAAACTTGTAAATCCAGATAGATATCTGGTAATTCCAGAAGGATGTGACAATGCTGCAACTGTTATTAAATTTTTGGACTGGATGTTTTCTGAACAAGGTCAGGAAGTAATGCACTATGGTATTGATGGTATTAATACTACAAAGAATGAAGATGGAACATATACCTGGATTGCAGATTTTGCAGTAGAAGCAATTAAACCTGTTGGAGAACCAAATATAGGAATCTATCAGGATCGATTAACATTCCCATATCCAGTTGATAACCAGGCTTATTATGAATCATTAGATGCAAAAGTACAGTCATATTGCATTGAATATTTTAATCAGTATGCATCCTATGCAAAGCAAATCGTCTATTCTGAAGAACAGGCAGAGACAAGAAGTAATATATTGGCAAAATACAAGACGCAATTTGATTCTTCTGTATTAGGTTTTGTAAGAGGTGATATACAAATTAATGATGATACATGGAATGAATTTTTAGAAAGAATGGAGAGCGTTGGATATTCCAAGATAAATGAAATTGACCAGAATGCTTATGACGCAATGGTAAAATAATATAATAATACGGGAGATGGTTTCTAACCGATTTCAATTAGAAACCACCCCCCCTTCAAGAAATGGTGTAATTTATTATATATGTGTCAGAAAATCTTTATATAAAAGATAGGTTTGATATAGTGGAGGGTGTTACTTTGAATAGTAAAATGAAATTTGGGCAAAACATTAAATATGAAATTAAGAATTGCGGATTGCTGTGGCTAATGTTAATACCAGGATTGGTGGTGCTTATTTTATTCAAAATAGCCCCTCTGCTTGGTTTGACAATCGCTTTT
>CALDJN010000028.1 GCA_937901695.1 uncultured Anaerocolumna sp. | reverse complement strand
GGATAATCAAGAATACAATGTAGTATATTTTGATTTTGAAAAAGGAGACCAGGTTTCTAATATAGCAGTTATTGATATTTATACAAAAGAACAGTATGAAGTATTAAAATCACAATTAACTGAAACTGAGACTATAATTGATGATAATTATGTTTTAACATTCTATGGACTTCAAAGTGCTCCTTTTGAACAATCATCAGAAGAGGAAAAACTAGTTGATCAATATCAATCCGACTTAAAAGATATATTGCAATCAGTTAAGCTAAATATTAAATAATAATAATTTATTCCCATTTATTTTAATCTGACTTATTCAAAAACTTTATATCTTAATTTGAATTAATACATAGTAAAAACGCCTAAATTTCAGAGTTTAGGCGTTTTTGGCGTACTAAAGAACTAATATTAGAAAATGAGAAGCTAAGTATATGGTCAACAAAATGACCGATAGACTTAACCTATTTTTATATGACATTTATAATAAACTTCCAATGAAGATTTAAATTGACAAGTAAAGATTGAATAGATAACTTAAGAGAAGTAGATTATATAATATTTAAGCAATTCTTCTTTTACAATACTAGACTAGCGCTATTTCAATGATGTATAATAAATATGAATTTAGTAACCGATATTAGATATAGATATTGACTATTATGTAAAAAATGGTAGGGAAAGGAATTGAAATTATGACTGATAGTGTAACGCTTAAGGCTCTGGAGAGTAACCTAGGCGTTTTTCATAAAATGTATGATATGGTTAGAATTGTAGACCCTATAGATAAAAAAGTTGTTGAATTCCGCGGTTTAGAAAGAAATGAAAGCAATGAGATTTGTTATAATTACTGGAAGCATAATAAGATTTGTGATAATTGTATATCAGTTCGAGCTTACTTAGAAGAAAAATGCTATTTTAAGATAGAAGAAACCTCAGATGCCATTATGATGGTAACTGCTATTATGATAGAAGATTCTGAAAAACCCACTGTTATAGAGTTGTTTAAAAATGCATCGGATAGTATAATGATTGGCTCTGGAGATTATTCGGATGGACGTATGCTTAGGAGTTTTTTATCGGAATTAAGAGATATGGTTATAAGGGATAAGCTAACAGGATTATATAACAGACGGTATGTGGAGGAGCGTTTACCGGCAGACATAGTCAAAGCAACTCTTGAAAAGAAACCGTTATCTGTTATTTTTTTTGATATTGATAATTTTAAGGATATAAATGATACCTATGGACATGCTTATGGAGATAAGGCTCTTGTAGAGTTTGCAAACTCTATTATACAATGTATCAAGCCCGATTCTGATTGGGCAGCCCGTTATGGCGGTGATGAATTTTTAGTATGCTTAGCGAATACTTCAGAAATCGAAGCCCATCAGATTGCCAATATGATTCGTTGTATAATATCCAATCTAATTATATCAGAAAATGAGAAAGTAAAAATCTCTACATCACTGGGAATATATACAATGGAAGGTAAACCATTGACCCCTAAGGAATTAATATCATTTGCTGATAAAAAAATGTATAAAGATAAACAGCACAGAAAAAAATGTATAGTTAAGAAAGAAAATACATAAAAACTCAAAATCAAGGAACTGTTGCTGTGATTTTATTGATGGCATTCTATGATTTTATTGATTGGCACTTTGCGATTCCATTTGATTAACATTTTGTGATTCCAAATAATCTGCTCCAAAGCTATGCATCATTTCTAGTATAGGGATTATTTTCTCACCTAATTCAGTCAGTCCATATTCTACTTTGGGAGGAACAATAGGGTATACTTTCCGATATATCAGGTTGTCCTCCTCCAAACTTCTCAATTGCTGTGTAAGCATTTTCTGGGTAACATCAGGTAGCTTTTTTTTAATCTCATTAAATCTTAGAGTTTTATAACTCAAATACCATAAAATCAAAATTTTACGTTTTCCCGAAAGCAAATTTTGTACAAGAACCATTGGACAAACGTCAAATTTGGCACATTTTAGTTGCATATAGCATGTCTCATGTCTTTCTTCCTTAGTTAACAAATTATCACCTCATAACAGTATCTTTTTAGATACTATAGCACAAATAAGTGCCTTATTGCAAATAGAATATTTAAATAATATTATATATCGTATAAGTTCTTATTGAATTCTTATTGCATGCAAAGAAATGTAGTAGATTTATATGTGTTAAAACAAAAACAATGTCAATAATTAAGAAGATAACAATTAGGAAAGGTGTGGATACCAATGAGTACAGTTCTATATATAAAGGCTAATGCAAAGCCGGAAGGAACATCAAGAACATTTAGAATAGCAGATAAGTTTATTGAAACCTACAAAGAGCATCATCCTGATGATGAAATTATTACCTTGGATTTATATAAGGAGGGAATTAATTTTCTGTCAGAAGAAGGTATTATGATGCATATGCCTAAACCAGGAGAAGGAAGAAATCATCCGATTCTCAAATATGCTTACCAGTTCCTTGAGGCTGACAAGTACGTATTTGCCGAACCTCTATGGAATCTAGGCATTCCTGCAATATTGAAAGCCTATATTGATTACATTTGTGTAACTACAATAACTTTTAAATATACAGCAGAAGGACCTGTTGGTCTATGCCAAGGGAAAAAAGCAATCAACATTACTGCCAGAGGTGGAGAATATTCAGAAGGTAAATTTGCAGAATGGGAAATGGGAGATAAATATTTAAGAACCATTTTAGGCTTTTTAGGAGTAACAGATTTTACTACTATATCAGCAGATAACCTGGATGTAATAGGTCAGGATGTTGAAGCCATTGTTGGAAATGCAATTAAAAAAGCACAAGAACAAGCAGAAAAATTCTAAGTGTAAAAAGACATACTAAGTATGCATATAAAACCATCAAGAACACATTTAAGAGGGTGCCTTGATGGTTTTATTATTATATATTATTTGGTGCCAGGCACCGAATTAGGCACCGAATTACCGATTGAAAAATTTGTCATTCTGAGAGCAAATTCAGCTTGCTGAATTTGTTCGAAGAATCCCACTTTGGATTGAGATTCTTCGCGCTTATAATTCAGTAAGCTGAATTGAGTAAATGGTGCCAGGCACCGATTTAAGATACCGCTTTTAAGGGGCTATTGCAAAATGACAGTTTTGCAACAACCCTTACTACTGTATAATTAAGCCAGTTGTCTTAATTATACAGTAGTAAAGTAATTTTTTATGTCTTTTAGGGAAATAATTGAATTAATAATCAATTACATTGTACATTACTATAATCATTTAAGTATTATTTAAAACATTTTAAAACATTATCTAAAACATTATTTAAGCATTATTTTAATTATTTAAAATAAAAAAATTTTTTCAAATTATTATTGACTAATCGGTCTATAATGATTATAATATGATAGACCAGTTGGTCTACAATGGTTATAACAATGATAGACCAGTTAGTTTATAATGATTATAGTATGATAGCCAATCAGCCTATGATGATTATAATATGATAGATTGTTTAGATAATAATGATTTTGGAGGGATAGGTTTTATGAAAAAGGAAGAAAAAACTGAACTTACAAAAGAAAAAATCATCAATGCCGCAATTTTAGAATTCGGCACTAAGGGATATGATGGTTCATCGCTAAACAATATCAGCAACACTGGGATTTCCAAAGGGTTGATTTATCATAATTTTAAGAATAAAGATGAGGTGTATCTTGCCTGTGTGGAAAGATGCTTTTCGTCTTTAAAGACATATTTGCAGGGTCAAGCAGCTGATATTGATTTGCAGCAATATATGGACTTAAGGTTTCATTTCTTCTCTGAAAACGAACTTTATGCACGAATATTCTTTGAAGCAGTTTTGCAGCCACCGAAAAAGTTATCTGAAAGGATAAAGGAGTTAAAAAAAGATTTCGATGGGCTGAATATGCAAATATATTGTTCGACGCTGTCCACGGTCAAACTACGTGATGGGGTTAAAGAGTCAGAAGCCTTACAATATTTTGAAATTGTACAGAAAATGTTCAATGGATATTTCAGTAGTCCTGCTTACAGTGACACAACTTTTACGAATGTCATTGCAGATCATGAAATAATGTTGTCAAAACTACTGGATTATATGTTATATGGTATTGCAGAAAGGAGAAAAAAAATATGATTTTATTTATTATTCGACTGCTGATTGCAGTTGTAGTAGCTTATTTTGTTGGTAGGCTTGTATCAAAAATCAAACTGCCCTCTATTTTAGGGTGGTTAATTACGGGTATGATATTAGGCCCTCACGCACTTTCTTTAATAAATAACGAAATTCTGAGTGCAGGCTGGTATGTGGCATTGAATCACATTTTTGAGTGCTCTGTTGGCTTAATGATTGGCACGGAACTTGTATGGAGAAATATTAAGAAATACGGCAAGGCTATCATCATTACAACATTGACTCAGTCACTTGGTACATTTTTAGTTGTATCACTGGCATTTTCCGTTGTATTTATAATAAGTGATATACCTGTCTATCTTGCTTTTATCTTTGGAGGAATTGCACTTGCAACTGCGCCTGCGCCTGCTCTTTCCATTGTAAGGGAATTTAGGACTGATGGACCTGTGACTAAGACACTGATTCCCATGGCAGCACTTGATGATATGGTTGGAGTTGTTGTATTCTTTACGACCATGGCAATCGTTGCTAGTAATATTTCCGAAAAAAAGTTACCGGTATATGTAATTCCGCTTATAATAATCTTACCACTTATTATTGGCATTATAACTGGACTTTTGGGAGGTGTATTATTGAAAAAAGAGCGTAGTGCTCCAGCTACCGTTGTGATTCTGATTTTATTGATTATACTTACCTCTGTTATCGGAGCTTTTTGCAACAATTATTTGCTGCCATCACCTATTCTGAATTTCATGTTAATGGGCATGGCATTTTCCGGTACTTTCTCTAACATGGTTTCGGATGAACGGTTAAATCAGATTATGGATAACTTCAACCCATTTTTAGGTATTGCAATGATTATTGCAATATTAAATCTTGGTGCACCACTAGATTATCATTTAGTTTTAGGAGCTGGTTTATTTACCGCAATTTACATCATTTCCAGAGGATTTGGAAAATATTTTGGTGCATACTTTGGTGCAAGCGTCACAAAGTTACCAGATACGGTAAAGAAATATCTTGGACTGACTCTTTGGCCTCATTCCGGTGTTTCTTTAGTATTTACCGGTATAGCAGTATCTGTTTTATCCACTCCCGCTCCTGAATGTGCAAAAATAATTCAGGGAACTATTGCAGCGGCAGCTGTAATTAATGAAATTATTGCTGTAATCGCAGCGAAAAAAGGTTTCGAATGGGCTGGTGAATTCAACAAAAAGGATCAAATAGTTTAGTATTCAATACAGAGTAATAAAAAGGGACTGTTGTAAAATAAAACTGTCATTCTGAGCGCAATTTAGCTTTGCTAAATTGGGCGAAGAATCTCATTTTAACGTGAGATTCTTCGAGCATAATTCAGCAAGCTGAATTTGCTCTCAGAATGACATTTTTTATTTTCCAATAGCCCCTTTTGTCTTTTATACTTAAATTATTTATTTATAGTAACGTCTTTTAAGCAAAGGAACATTAAAACAATTGCAATACCGAGAATAATGTGTGTGATTCCTGCAATACCGGAAATGGCAGCATTCATGCCAGCTGACAAAGGAGTCCCTAATACCTGTAAGATGCCACGTACAAAAAACATTACGACCATCAGCGGAAGACCGATGTTATAGGTGAGGAAAAATGCTTTAAATTTCTTTTGCATTAGTAAATCAGTTTTGAGGCTGAACAACGCAAGAATCAGAAATACCATAGTACCCAGTGCAAATAAGTGTAAATGCGTAAAGGCTAATGTGGTGCGTCCATCAAAGGACATTGATTTGGTAAACCCTCGGTAAAATATACCACAGACCATTGCAGCAATGGCATAGATAAAAGCAGTATTAATTAATTTTTTCATATTATTTCAATCCTTTCATTTCGTTGTAACCAATCAGAATAGTCCAAACATAAGCACAGGTTTTTGGAATCATCAACACTCCGATTACAGGAATGGTGTCAGCAAATAGCACTACCGGTATGTAGAAGGCAAAACTGAGAACAATGGTCAGCCACATATAACGGAAGGCTTTGTCGTTGGTTTCCCTGGCACTTTGATAAAACAGAACAATTACTATAATACCCATAGCGGCAAAGGGAAGATTTCGGTAAATTCCCCAAGACAATGGAGAAGCCCCACTGGTCCAAGCATTTTGAGGCATAAGGCAGAGTGCAATTCTAAGAATTGCCAATGTATATACAGTAACGGTCAGTGCCTGTTTTCCCTCTACCTTGTAACGTAAACGCCATACATAATAGAGGAGAATATAAAAGATTGTCATGGTAATTGAGGTGATGAATTTACCAATTCCAAGGACAGCGGTATAGCTTTCAAGTCCTGTGGTGCAAAGTGCCAACGCTCTGGGAACTAGATGAAAAGAATCACCTAATCCTAGCGTAACAGCCATAATTCCGAACAATCGGTACTGTGGATTACCATTGCTTTTTTTTATCATCAGTATACCGATGGTAATTACCGTAGTAAGATAGGTCGCATCGAATAAAGTTTCCATAACTGCTTGCATAAAAAATCTCCTTTCATAATTGAACTATGTTCAGTTTTAGTTTTATAAAAACCCGCTGTTTAGGCGGGCATTCCAGCAATCGAATCTACCTTTGAAAGCAAAGAATTGTAGAATTACTAAACTAAAACATTGCATTCGTTCACTACTATCTTTCATAATGAACAGTGTTCATTATATCACTTGATTTTTAATGTGTCAATAAAAAATAGCATAAATTACATCTGTTTTGCTATTAATTGCTAGATATATGAAATCAGAAAACATCATTTCTTCTTTACTTTTATTTTAATAAAATCAAGAATATCTTCCTGATCCTTTACAGTCAATTTATCAAAATAATAAAGCAATTCTTTTTCTTTTACGCTAAGCAGCTTTAATTTCTTCTCATTCTTAGGATCGTTTATATATTCTAAAAATTCAGATACATCATTTACTACAGGAGTATAGGCAGGGGACGTCTGATAGGAAAAAGGGTGGTCATTGGTCATCATTAATTCAATTAAACTGTGATATGGTATACTATAAAGGGCTGAAATATTATAAAGGGTATCTGAACTTGGCGTATTTCTTCCTGTCTCATAATGAGAGTATGCCTGACGCCCAATATTTAAGTAGGAAGCAACATATTCTTGGGTATAGTTATTCGCTTTTCTCAATTCTTTTAATCTTTTGGCTAAAAGTTCATTTTTCATCATTTCACCACCTATTCATAGTAAAGTATAGATAAAAAATGCTTGCCTGTGGATATTGTTAGTAGCATTTATTCTAGAATGGTGCTATTATGTAATAGCAAACGGGAGAGAGGAACCAAAAAGGTTATGCCCTGAGTGATATGAAAGGGGTGGATATTAAAGTGAAAGAACGAAAGATAATCGCACAAATGGAGTACAAATGGAGGACTTTTCGAATCTTACGAAAAATACTGCATTGGATGATAAAGTATAGAGTAAAGTATACTTCGCCCAGTGTTTGCTATATCAGTAAAATTCTCAGTAATTATTATGTGGATCTTTTAGAACTTCAGCAAAAATATGAAAAATGTACCGGAAGTACAATAAGATATTATAAAAAATATGAAATATAAGCCAATAGGAAAAATTTGAGCCTGTTAAAATGCAACAGGCTTATTTGTGATAGGCTTTTTCAAATCAGTTTTCACTTTTTAAATAGGAGCATTCAGGGTACCTGCTTGGTAGCTTTTACCGCTATCTCTCTAGCTTTTAAATGTTTCGAAAAGACAAGTAAAAATACAATGCTTGTAATGCAAGAACATATAATATCTGACATTGGCTCTGCATAGAATGCATGTTTTGCAGTGAATAATACAGGAAGTAAAAGGGTAAAAGTAACATAGGTCGATTTTCTTAATATGGATAGAACTAAAGCTGTTTTCGTACGCCCTAGGGCGGTTAATCCATCTACAAAAACATACTGTAAGCTTAATGGAATTATTCCAAGGGTAAAAGTTTTAATTCCCCAGATAGATAAATTTATATGGCTTTGATCTCTTGTAAAAATCCGTACAAAGTATATTGGAAAGAAACGTGACACAAGGAACATACAGCTGGTAAATACAAGGCATAGGGCTAAAATAAGCCGCTCCGCCTGCTTTACTCTTGCAGAATTGGCAGCACCATAGTTATAGCTGATTATTGTTTGTGTCCCTCCGGTAATACCAATCATTGGGCCGGTTATTAGCATCATATAGCTTTGAACGATCGTAGCACATGAAATAAGTAGGTCCCCCTCTGCAGGTCCACCATATTTTTGTAGTACCGCATTTAAAATTATGATAATCAGACTATCCGTTGCAAGAATGATGAAAGGGCATAGACCGATGTATAAAATTTTCTTCATAATGGAGAAAGAATAATTACCAAAAGTAATACGAATTGGGACCTGTTTACCAAACAGGAAGCAAACAGCAAAAGTACAGGAGAGCATTTGCGCTATAACGGTTGCCCAGGCAGCTCCTGCAATGCCCGTATGAAACACGAAGATAAATACATAATCTAATATAATATTGGTGACAGCTCCAACTAATACAGTTGTCATGCTGATTAAGGAAAAGCCTTGGCAGGTAATAAAATAATTTAACCCAATGCTTAGTAAAGCAAAAAATGTACCAAGTGTGTAAATAGTCATATATGTATTAGCATAAGGAAATGTAATCTGGCTTGCACCAAATTGTATTAATAGAAAGTCTTTAATCAATAAAAATATTATGGTTAATGAGAAAGAAAATATAACAAGCAGCAAGAAACTATTAGATAGTATTTGTTCTGCCTCCTTTTTTTTCTTTTCGCCTAAGCGCATAGACATTACGATGGAGCCGCCTAGGCCAATTAAAGTTGCAAAGGAGGAGAGCAGAGTAACAATGGGACCGCATACGCCTGCACCTGCTAAAGCTATATCACCTACATCTGGAATATTTCCTATGTACATACGGTCTATAATACTGTAAAGAACGTTTACAAGTTGCGCAATCATAGATGGAATTGCTAGTTTAATTACTAAAGAGCGGATAGAGTCATTCCGTAAATCATTTGCTTTTTTCATAGTTGTCTTAAGTCCTTGAATGTCCTAAATTAATATTTATAAACAAATGTATAATATTACAAATTTCTTGTTTATAGCCTTATACAGAGTACCATTGTAAGTATCTTTTGTCAATAAAAGCGGCAAAATAATATTCCTTGCTGCGTTATAGTTCAGCCAGTGGCTGAACTGCAACGTATTGTCTTTTTGTATTATAAATGTTATTATTACAAAATAATATATTATAGGGAGATGGCTTATGTACCTAAAAGGATTGGATGTAATTGGTAATTGCAATATTATTTTTAAAGAATGATTTCCGTGTCAAAACTCTAATATAGTTTATTGAATGAAGGGTTTTGACACGGAAATCAAGAATTAAAGATATAAAAGGGCTAAAATTATAATACTATATTAAAGGTAACTGTTATACAAATGGAATGATAGGAGAAAGAATGAAGGATAAAGATAAGTTTCTTATTCGAAAACCGGGAATCATTGGTGAAGAACAGTTCAGAAAATATGCAGTTCTGGTACCTCTAATAGATACCCCAGATGGTAATTTTTTATTATTTGAGAAGAGGGCGAATCAATTGAGGCGCCAACCAGGTGAAATTTGTTTTCCTGGCGGGAAACTGGAACCAGATGAGTCATTGGAGAAATGTGCTGTGCGAGAAACCATGGAAGAATTACTTATCTTAAGGCAGCAGATTGAGGTAGTTGGACCAGGAGATATTTTCATTTCCCCGTTTAATTTAATGGTTTATCCCTATTTAGGAGTAATTAATGAGTATAATAATACATTTAGTACAGATGAAGTGGATGAAATTATTAAGATACCATTGGAATTTTTCCTTAATCAACAGCCAACTCGTTTTGAAAGCCGGCTAATCAATCAATTGCCTGAGGATTTTCCATATGAATGGATACCTGAAGGGGAGAATTATCCGTGGGCACAAGGTATCTACGACGTGTATTTTTACCGATATGGGAATCATACTATTTGGGGCATGACAGCGCATATAGTAAAATCAATGGTGAAGCTGATTGATAAATATAACTTATGTAGATAGAGGACAAATAGGTGTAGGAAACAAATGGATGTAGGGAGTAAGTGGATGTAGAGAACAAATGGATGTAGGGAGTAAGTGGATGTAGAGAACAAATGGATAATAGAGAGCAAATAGATAAGGGAACAAACGGATAAAGGGACAAACAGATAAGAAAACAAATGGATATAAAGAACAAATAGCTAATAGAGAACAAATAGCTAATAGAGAACACATAGATAAGGAGAATGTACTATGATAACTTGTGATGAACTTAGATTGAAAGATAAAATAGATACTTTTGCAACATTTGGAGCTTTGGACAATGGTGGAATTACCAGGCTATCTTTATCTCCGGCTGCATTAGCGGCAAGAGATGAATTCTGTAAAAGATGCAGAACACTTGGTATGGAAATTAAAACCGATGATATGGCTAATATCTATGCTACGTTAAAAGGGGATGAAAATCTTCCTGCTATTATGATGGGTTCCCATATGGATTCAGTGGTACAAGGTGGAAATTACGATGGTATATTAGGAGTACTAACTGCCCTTGAAGCAGCGGAAACGATTGTTGCAGAAAGAATTCCACACCGTCATCCAATTACAGTAGTTGTTTGGACCAATGAAGAAGGTGCCAGATTCGACCCTGCTATGATGTCATCTGGCGTTATAGCTGGAAAGTTTGATAAAAAACTTATGCTGGAATCTAAAGACAAGGAAGGAACAACCTTTGGAGAAGCACTTGAAGCCAGTGGTTATATGGGTGACATTAAAAACCGTTTGAATAGGAAAGATTATATGGCACTTGTTGAGTTGCATGTGGAACAAGGTCCGGTATTAGAGGCAGAAGAAAAGGATATTGGTATTGTAGAAGGTGTTGTAGGAATGGTAAATTACGAGTTTACCTTTATTGGACAAGCGGATCATGCTGGTACCACTCCTATGAAATATAGAAAAGATGCATTATTTGCAGCTGCTAATGTAATACGATATTTACATGATGAACTTGATAAACTAGATAGTAACTTAGTCTATACAACAGGTCGAATGAATGTTTCTCCTAATATCCACACAATTATTCCAGATTATGTTAAGTTTACTTTAGATGCCAGACACCAAGATTCTAAAGTAATAAATCAGGTAGTTGAAATAATTAAAAGTGTACCTAACGAAGTTGATAGATGCAGTGTAAGTTGCAAGGAATTATGGTCTCGTAAAACAGTTGCATTTTGCGAAGAATTTGTAGATTTTGTTGAAAAAAATACAAATGAATACGGATATTCTTCCATGAGAATGTATAGTGGACCAGGTCATGATGCACAGTTTATTGCAGATATTATTCCAACCACTATGATATTTGTTCCAAGCCAAAATGGACATAGCCATTGTGAAAAAGAGTTTACACCTTTGGAAAACTGTTTTAAGGGAGCTAATGTACTGCTACAAACTATATTAGATATAGATAAAAAATAATTGATTAAAGTTAGGCATGTCATTCTGAGTAAGTTTTGATATTGCTATGAAACCGTGTCATTCTGGGCAAGTTTTGTTATGCTACGAAAGCGTGTCATTCTGGGCAAGTTTTGTCATGCTGTGAAAGCGTGTCATTCTGGGCAAGTTTTGTTATGCTATGAAAACGTGTCATTCTGAGCAAAAATTCAACGAAGTTGAATTTGCGAAGAATCCCTTTCATTCATTGTGGTGCTATTTAGCATTATAATTCTGAGTGCAAATTCGGAAAAGCTGAATTATGCTCGAAGAATCTCAATTTAAAATGAGATTCTTCGCCTTTTAGGCTCAGAATGACATTTTCGTTTTTAGACTTAGGATGATAGATTTGCTTTTAGACTCAAAATGACAGTTTGCCTTTTGGGCACAGAATGACATTTTCGCCTTTTAGGTTCAGAATGATAGTTTCGCCTTTCAGGCTTAGAATGACAGTTTTACAAAAATAGACCAAAATAGATATAGGAGGAAAATAAAGCATGATTGCACAATTTATATGGTACTCAAAATGCAGTACATGTATCAAAGCAAAAAAATGGCTGCAGAATAACAATATTCCATTTGAAGAAAGACCGATAAAAGAAAACAATCCAAAAGAAAGCGAATTAAGGGAATGGATATCACAAAGCGGTTTACCTATAAAGAAATTTTTTAATACAAGCGGTAACTTATACAAAGAGTTAAATCTAAAGGATAGGTTAGCCTTGATGTCAGAGGATGAACAGATTAAACTTCTGGCATCCGATGGTATGCTTGTTAAAAGACCTATTTTAGTAAGAGAAGATGTAATCTTAGTGGGTTTTAAGGAAACAGAATGGAATATGCTAAAGTAAAATCATGTTACTTTAACAAATACTCTTGGAGAATCGAGAAGAAAAGACATACAAATGAATTATCTAGTTTCAAATACTTTAACAA
>CALDJN010000027.1 GCA_937901695.1 uncultured Anaerocolumna sp. | reverse complement strand
CCGGAACTAGATGGATTTTCCATTGCTGAATTACTAAGGAAAGAGGGATATGAGAAACATCTAGTTCCGGCATATTGATATCTAAGAATATGATATCTATGTCCTCTACTTCCTTAAGTAACTTTCTTCCATTATTAAATAATATGATATCATATTCTATGTTACTCTCATTCAAAATGGTTATACATTTTTCTTTCATAATCTCTAATATTATCTCTTCATCATCGCATATTGCTATATTCACGGTAATCACTCTCCCCATTATTACTTATTAATACCATTATACCATGAATTTACAAATATGACAATTTATATTCAAACTTTCAGCTAATTTTCGGCATATAGATACAGTATATTACAGGAAATAATTGAGTTCTGAATTCAGATAAAGTGGGGAGTTTTTAAATGGGGTTGTTTCAAGATTGTCATACTGTATAAGGGTGTCATTCTGAGCGTAGCGAAGAATCTTATTTTAACGTGAGATTCTTCGCTATGCTCAGAATGATACCTGACACCCTACGCAGAATGACACCCTACGCTCAGAATGGCACCCTTATACAGTATGGCACCCTTATACATATTTTTCTCCTTTGACTTCTAAATAAAGTTATATTATAATTTTTATAAACAAACAATAAAAGTCATTAAGGTACTCGTTACAGAATCCACAGACTAAACCGTAATGATATTTTCCTGCCCTTTATTGTAAAAACTATAGAATACTTAATTAGGAGATATTTATGTCTGTACTAAAATCTATCATTCCAAAAGAAATGCGGGATATTAATAGAACAGCTGTATTAGAATATGTTCGGCAAAATGGTGTAGTATCACGTTCTGCCATTGCTTCTGAATTAAATCTTTGTTTATCTACTGTTGTTCGCATAATTGATGAACTAATGGAAGATAAGCTCTTACGTATGTCTGGAGAGTTTGAATTCAGCGGTGGGCGAAGAAGGCCGTTAATTGAAATTGATAACTCTCGTAATGTCATTATATCCGTAGACATTGGCGGTACTAAGGCATCTGCCGCTCTTTGCGATATTTTAGGTAATATTTTAGAAATTAAAACCATTAACAACCATCAATGCTTGGGGGAAGATTGTATTAAACTGGTTGAGTCTTTAATTGATGATATGTTACCCCTAGTTAATAATTGTATATTACGTGGTATCTCTGTGGGCGTTCCTGGTGTTGTACGAGACAGTAAAGTACTGGCTGCCCCAAGTTTAGGATGGGACAACCTTCCACTTGGCACATATCTTCAAGATAAATATCCATATCCTATCTTAGTGGAAAATGATGTTAACTTAGAAGCCCTTGGAGAACTTTGGTTTGGTCATGGTCGTAAAAGTTCCGACTTAATCTACATCCACATTGGAACCGGTATTGGTATGGGAATCATACTTGACCGTTGTATCCTGCGTGGTGCTCATAATGGAGCCGGCGAATTAGGCTATGGAATGTTTGATAGAAATGATCTATTACATAGATATCCAGGTTTCGGTGCATTAGAATCCACTATTGGTGGTCATGGATTAGGAGAAAGAGCTAAAGAAATACTAAAGAATACCCTTAGTAAGGATGAGCTTACTACCATAACTGCACAGGATGTATTCCGTAATGCCCAGCTTAATGTTCCTTGGGCTGTGAATATGATAGATGAATTTATAGATAAACTATCTATGGCATTAATTAATGTAAATGCTCTCTTTGATCCAGATTTAATTGTAATTGGTGGTGGTGTTATGAAAAGCGGTAATATATACATGAAACAAATCTTAAACAAAGTAACAGATAAAACACCTAATCCTATTTATATTAAAAATTCAGAACTTGAGGAACCCGTAATCCTAGGTGGTTGTGCAGGTATTCAGCAAAGGACATTAAAATATTGTGTAGTAAAGGATACTTTATAAAAGGAAGGCTGGAATAAAGACTTGTCAAATCTTTATTCCAGCTTTGCTTGCTGCTATATAGATAGCTCCCCATTGTGCTTCTTTCTTTAATAGAGAAGGATGTAATAATGGATATTGATTCAGAATCCTATCATTTATGGAGGAACATAAGCCAGGTGAATTGGTTAAGAAACCTCCTCCATATATAACCGGATAGGATTGCTTTGTCATTTGCAATTCTCTTGCCAGTGTAATTACCATTCTGGAAAGATAATCTGCTGCTTTATGTAATATTTCATTTGATACTATATCCCCTTGCTCACATCCTTGTATTACAAGAGTTGCTAATTTAGCAATCTCACTTTTATTAGTGCTATAAATATAATCTAGAATTTTATCGAAACGTTCTAATTCCAATTTTTCCTTAAGCATATCTGTTAATATAGTTTTGGGTCCTGAATGGTCAAAATCCTGCAAAGCCGCTCCAATACCTTTGCGAGCCACCCAATATCCAGACCCTTCATCGCCTACTAAGTACCCGAAACCACCAACTCTCCACTTTTTACCACATTCATTTACGCCAAATCCAATTGACCCTGTACCGGATATAATAATAATACCCGGTTTCCCTTTTGTCTCTGCAGCTAGAGCAATTTCAGAATCATTCATAACTTCTATGAAACATTGGTAACCTAGATTACCAGTTAAATCAGTAATCAGATTCAATGATTCTGGAGTATCTACCCCTGCTGTACCTATACATATTGAAAGACATTCTTCTTTCGAATAATTGGTTCTATTATGAAATTCCTGAAACAAATCCATAAAGTTTTTCTTCACTGTTTCCAAATCATTACTTTCAATATTGGTACTTTTCCCTATTCCTTGGTATATCTCATTACCATTTAAATCTGTTACAAGTAGTCTGGAATGTGTACCACCCCCATCTACTCCCATTAAATATTTCATTATAACACCTGCCAAAGTATAGTTTACAAGTTATATAGTAGCTTGTAAAAGTTATTTTAATAAAATTATTATTAAGATTCTTCGCAAATTCAACTTCGTTGAATTTTTGCTCAGAATGACATTCTTTCATATCAAAGACAAAATCAAAAACCATAGAATGTTATTCTTCTACTACATTAATATTTTCAACTTTCAAATCCTGGGTTCCTGTTAAAAAGCTTCCTTTTGCCCTGGCATATTGAATATATTCTATGATTTCTTCTGTAATTCTTTCACCGGGAGCCAGGATTGGTATTCCGGGCGGATAACACATTATAAATTCACCACAGATTTTATCTTTGCTCTCCTGTATAGGTAAAGACTTTTTTAAACTATAGAATGCTTTTTGTGGAATCATGGCAACATCAGGATTGATGTATTCATGGTCTAACATTCCTGATATATCATCTTTTCCATATAATCTTTTAATTTCTGATAATGAGGCGATTAATCGCTCAATTTCAAATTCTCTGTCACCTGCAGATATAATAGCAAGAAAATTGCTAATATCACCAAATTCCACCTGAATCCCATATTCGTCACGCAGCAAATCATAAACTTCAACACCGGCAAGCCCTACTTTTCTGGTATGAACCGATAGTTTGGTTGGATCAAAATCATAGGTAGTGTCTCCATTAATGATTTCCTGAGCAAATGCATAATAACCGCCCAGTTTATTAATTTCTCCTCTTGCATACTCAGCAAGTTTTACTGTCTTTTTAAATATTTCTTTTCCATTTAAACTTAGGTTCTTTCTGGCTATGTCAAGTGAAACCATAAGCAAATAAGAGCCACTGGTGGTCTGAGTAAGATTGATTACCTGTCTTACATAATCAGGATTCACACCTTCTCCACATAATAAGAAAGAACTTTGTGTCAAAGACCCACCTGTTTTATGCATACTTACAGCCGCCATATCCGCCCCGGCTGCCATTGCTGATACAGGCATATTTTCACCAAAGTAAAAGTGTGTTCCATGAGCTTCGTCAACAAGCACTTTCATATGATGCTGGTGTGCAATTTTTACAATTTCACGTAAATTAGAGCAGATTCCATAGTAAGTTGGATTATTTACCAAGATTGCTTTTGCATCTGGATTCTCTTCTATGGTTCTTTTTACATCTGCTATAGACATTCCAAGTGGTATACCTAATTCTTTATTCACACCAGGATTTACATATACAGGTACTGCTCCGCACACTACAAGAATATTAATTGCACTTCTGTGCACATTTCGAGGCATAATGATTTTGTCTCCGGCTTTACAGACTGACATAACCATACCTTGAACGGAAGCTGTTGTACCATTAACAATAAAGAAGGCTGCTTTTGCACCAAAAGCATCTGCTGCAATTTCTTCTGCTTCTTTAATGACTGAAACAGGATGAGTCAGATTGTCCAAAGGTTTCATAGAATTCACATCTGCTTTTAGACACTTCTCTCCCAGGAAATCTGTTAACTCTTTATTACCTCTTCCTCCTTTATGACCTGGTACGTCAAAGGGAACTACACGATTTAACTTATGTCTTTGCAGTGCCTCGTGTATAGGAGCCTTTTGCTGTAAAAGTATATTCATTTAACACCCATACCTTTCAAAATTCGAGTTAAATTTCGCATATAAACTCATAGAAAAGTTGGAAATATATATTAAGTATTATCTATTCCAACAAATATTAACTATAATAAACTTCCGAGAATACTCTTTTAAATTCTAAAAGTATTTCTTCTGCATACTTAGTAGGTGTAGTAATTCCAATATTTTACTGTCATAAAATTGTATGCAGACAAAACTTATCCAATTATAAAAATGCTATATCATTGAATGTTAATCAATATATATTCATGCCACTAAATATTTCAATCATCTCTTTACGAAGACTGTTTGTTATCTCCAGTCTTTGCTTTGGCGGCAATTCGTAAACATCTTTATTAAAAAGATAATTTTGCAGCTCAATCTCTTTAATGAGCATTTTCGTATGAAAAATGTTTGATTGATAAACATTTACATCAATTGCATCATATTTTTTTAAGGTATTATCGTCAATATAATCTTGAATAGAAGTAATATCATGATCAATAAAGAACTTTTTACCTTCAACATCTCTGGTAAAGCCTCTGACTCTATAATCGATGGTAATAATATCCGAATCAAAGCTGCCAATTAAATAATCCAGCGTATTCAGTGGCGATATCTCACCACAGGTAGATACATCAATATCTACACGAAAAGTGGAAATAGAGTTATCTGGATGATACTCTGGAAAAGTGTGAACTGTAACATGACTCTTATCCAAATGAGCATGTACAAAATTCCCCTGCTCAATATGAAATTTTCCTTGATTGCAAGATTCATCAATATTTTCAGTAGAAAGATTATCTTCTGCAATTAAAATATTAACAGAGGCTCCCTGAGGATCATAATCTTGCTTGGAAATGTTTAATATCTGTGCACCAATTTTTTCAGTTACATCACATAAGATTTTTGTTAATCTTTCTGAATTATACTGTTCATCAATGTAAGCAATATAATCCTTTTGTTCTCTCTCACTTTTTGCATAGCAAACATCATAAATGTTGAAGCTAAGTGTTTTTGTGAGGTTGTTAAAGCCATACAATGTCAGCTTTTTTTCCAACCCTAACATCACAACCTTTCTGTATAATAATTCGGCTTATTTTAGCATGTTTACACATAAAATGCAATTAAAAAATAAAAAAGCAATATATTTTACATTGACAAACGAAAACTTTTTTAAATTTATAGAACCCTCTTAAATAACCCTATATTGGGCAAAGCGTCCTTATTTAATTTCTTCTGGATTACTATCTTCTTCTTTTCTTCTTAATAAATCATAATCATCCAACTCAACCCCAAAGTCTACAAATATCTTCTGCTTTGGATGAGGGCAGCTATCCATGTCTTCACCATTCTCATCTGTAATTCTCTTTACGGTTACAGTAAGGTTTCTGCCGTCTGGCTTCATTACTTCAATTTCATCACCTATAGAAAATTTATTTCTTTGCTCTAATTCATATAAGCCTTCTTCATTCTTTCCGTTAATAATTCCAAGGTAAGTATATTCTTTTACATAAGTATTATTATCATATATCTGCGCATCTTCATCAGGCTTTTGGAAGAAAAAACCGGTAGTAAATTGTCTATAAGTGCATTTTGATATTTCTTCTTTGTAGTAAGGAATATTCTCTTGATATTTAGAAGGAGATTCAAAGAAATCATCAATGGCTTTACGATAAGTTCTGGCAACTGCTGCTACATATAAGGCAGTCTTCATCCTGCCTTCTATTTTAAAACTGTCTATTCCTGCATTAATTAGTTCTGGTATATATTCAATCATACATAAGTCTTTTGAATTAAAGATATAGGTTCCTCTTTCATTTTCTTCAATTGGGAGATATTCCCCCGGACGTGTTTCTTCAACAACGTGATATTTCCAGCGGCAAGCATGGGTACAGGCTCCACGGTTAGCATCTCTGCCGGTGAAGTAATTACTTAATAAACATCTTCCGGAATATGCTATACACATAGCTCCATGAACGAAAGTTTCAATTTCTAAATCATCAGGAATATTTTCCCGAATAGATTTAATTTCTTCTAAAGATAATTCTCTGGCAGATACTACTCTGGTTGCGCCCATTCTGTGCCAAAAGCGATAGGTACCGTAGTTCACATTGTTTGCCTGTGTACTAATGTGAATATCGATTTCAGGTACTTCTTCTTTTGCAATTTCAAATACTCCAGGATCAGAAATAATAATAGCGTCTGGCTTGATTTCTTTTAATTCTTTAAAATATTTTCTAACACCGGATAAATCTTCATTATGAGCAGTGATATTAGCTGTAACATATACCTTTTTGCCATAGGAATGTGCAAATTCAATTCCGGCTTTCATATCCTCATTGCTGAAATTCTTGGCTTTTGCTCTTAAACCATACATTTCTCCACCTATATATACTGCATCTGCACCATATATAATTGCGGTTTTTAAAACTTCTAAATTACTGGATGGAATTAATAACTCCGGTTTTTTATATTCTCTCATAATAACCTCAATTCTAGCGCTTTAGCGCCTTTTAATAGCGATAGTAACTTTGTGCGCCAGCACAAACTACTCATCCCTTGTATCATACATCTGTTAATAGGTGAGTTTCTACTACAAATTACTTTATTTTAACACTAACTGTGACTCCATCTCCTATAGGAACCACTGATGTTTCCATTTCTTCCATATGGGTCAGGGCAAATAAGTATTCTCTCATTCTTGAATGGATGGTTCTATCCCTTCTTGTAATACTATAACGTGACTCTGCTACGGTTCCATCCTGAAGTACATTATCGGTTATCAGTATTCCGCCAACGGGTAATAACTTCATAATCTCCGGTAAGAAATTCATATATTGAGCCTTTGCAGCATCCATAAAGATAAAATCATATGCAAATGGTTCATTTTTTGCAAGGTTACCTAGAATTACTAATGCATCTCCCTCTAGCAAAGTAATTTTTTCTTTAGAATTAACGTTAGAAAAATTCTTTTTTGCTTTTTCAAGACGTACCTGCATTTTTTCAATGGTGGTAATCGTGCAGTCTTCTGGCATATATTCACTCATGAATAAAGCCGAAAATCCCACTGCTGTTCCAACTTCCAATATTTTCTTCGGTTGTTTCATGGTTATTAGTACTTTTAAAAATGTCTGTGTTTCCTTCCTGATAATTGGAACACCTTCAAGTAAAGCTGTTTTCTCCAACTCTCTTAAAGAAGGCGGTAATTCCTGAACTAAGGAATTAATGTAATCAGTAATTCTTTCGTCAACTATCATGATTTGCCCCCTATTATATAAATTCTAGAAATACTCTGATAAATTAATAAGTATTTTATTGGTTTTGTTCTCAGAATTATCTTAAGCACCATAGTAAACGTAAAGGTTATTAGGTGATAATTCTGCGTGCCGAGCTTCCTCGTGCACATGACTCCGAATAGAATTCCTTGTTTTGATTCTTTCATAACAATGACAAAAGGGCGAATCGTTGCAGATTCACTACGATTCGCCTCTCATTGTAATATTGTTTCTTGGATTCGTAAACTACGCCATCGTTTCTTCTGAAATGTATTAATCACCTTTGTTATTTCATTCAGGCAATTGGTAAACTGCTCCATCGTTTCTTCTGAAATGCATTAATTGCCTTTGCTATTTCATTCAGGCAATTCGTAAACTACTCCATCGTTTCTTCTGTTCAATTACTCCGCAGGTTCTCCCGTTTCATCTGCCGATGGAACTGTAATGGCCGTAAATATCTCATCATAGGTCATGGATGTATTTACAGTATAAGTGCCTGGCATAATAACATACTTTTTAAGCTTAGCTTTTACATAAAATGAGTATTTATTAACGATTACTTTATTACGTTCTAATTTACTCGCTATATTCATAGTAGATTCGCCTTTTTTAATTTGAATCACTACATCTGTTCCCGGTGCTTCTTCACTTGTTACCTGTCCAAAAATTTGATAGGTAAAGTTATACGTTATCTGACTAATCCTTGCTATTAAGTAAATGATAGCTATATAAAATATAATATTAAGCATGAGACGAATTATGAAGCTGAGTATTTTTAAAGTATTTTCTGAAGTCGACCTAGAAGCCATACTTGCCATCTCCTTTTTAAGTATAATACGCCATTCCCCTTTGACTGATATCTTATTATACCTTATTTATACCTCCATGATAATTGGTAAAATCATAGGATTTCTCTTGGTTTTCTTCCATAAGAAATCGCTTAAGGAATCCTTTACTTCCGTTTTGATTTTGCCCCAATCAGAAGTGTTTTTGTTTAAACATCTTTCTAAAGCGCTGTATACAACCTCTCTGGCTTCATCCATCAGGTCTTCTGATTCTCTCACATATACAAATCCTCTGGATACAATATCAGGTCCGGAAAGAATTTGATTCGAGTGTTTTTCTAAAGTAACTACAACGATTATTAAGCCGTTTTCTGCTAAATGTTGTCTGTCACGAAGGACAATGTTTCCTACATCCCCAACTCCAAGTCCATCTACCAGAATTCCCTGAGCAGGAACTTTTCCAACTACTTTTGCTTTCTCCTTTGACACTTCCAAAACATCACCAGAAGATAAAATAAATACATTTTCCTTTGGAATTCCCATACTTTGTGCTAATTCCGCATGTCTCATTAAATGTCTGTATTCACCATGGACCGGAATCGCATATTGTGGTTTCGTTAAAGCATATATAAGCTTAATTTCCTCTTGGCAGGCATGACCGGATACATGGGCATCTTGGAAAATTACCTTAGCCCCTTTCATTGATAATTCGTTAATTACCTTAGAAACATTCTTTTCATTTCCTGGTATTGGATTGGAACTAAAGATTACCGTATCCCCTGGTTTAATAGTAACTTTTTTATGAATAGAGGAAGCCATTCTGGATAATGCTGCCATGGATTCACCTTGACTTCCTGTTGTAATCAATGTTAACTGTTCATCTGGATAATTCTTCATTTGTTCGATATCAATAAGAGTATTTTCTGGTATAGACAGATATCCTAAATCTTGAGCTATGGTAACTATATTTACCATGCTTCTGCCTTCAATTACAACTTTTCTTCCAAACTTGGAAGCAGAGTTTACGATTTGCTGTACTCTGTCTACGTTAGACGCAAAGGTTGCAACTATAATTCTGCTTTTTACATTATCTGCAAATATATTATCAAATACTTTACCAACAGTTCTTTCTGACATGGTAAAGCCTGGTCTTTCTACGTTGGTACTATCACAAAGTAAGGCTAATACTCCTTTTTTACCCAACTCCCCAAAACGTTGTAAATCAATGATATTACCAAATACTGGTGTATAATCTACTTTAAAGTCTCCGGTATGGACAATGGTTCCTGCAGGAGTAAAGATTGCAAAAGCTGCTGCATCTGATATGCTGTGGTTGATTCGTATAAATTCGATTCTAAAGCAGCCTAAATTAATAGATTGTCCATATTTTATTACTTTTCTTTTGGTTGTTTTTAAAAGATTGTGCTCTTTTAATTTGTTTTCTATAATACCAATGGTTAATTTAGTAGCATAGATAGGAACATTAATATCTTTTAGTATATATGGCAAAGCACCAATATGATCTTCATGTCCATGTGTTATAACAAATCCTTTTACTTTACTAATGTTTTCTTTAAGATAGGTAACGTCTGGTATAACCAAATCAATTCCTAACATTTCATCATCTGGAAATGATAGACCACAGTCTACGACGATAATATTATCCTCGTATTCAAATGCTGTCATATTCATTCCTATTTGTTCTAGTCCTCCCAGGGGAATTATTTTAACTCCCTTTATGTCTGTTATTTGTTCATTCAAAAAATTGCACCTCCAATGGTTATTTTATGTATTATTTTCCATTATATTTACAGTGCACTCATTATTTAATTAGATTATTATTTTAAATGTTATTATTTATTTTGGATTCTTTTTTTGACAGTCCTTACAGTATCCATATAATTTTACTTCGTGATCAACCACTTTAAAATTCATGGAATCCTGTATTCTTGTTTCTAATGTTTCCAACATATCATCCTGAAACGTAAATACGTTACCACAATCCAGGCATATTAAATGATGATGATGGTGTGTAGTAGCGTCATTTCTCTGATGACCTATTTCATAACGCACATAACCATCCTCTAAATTTAATTTATCTATTAAGTTTAACTCTGACAGCAATTGAATTGTTCTATAAACCGTTGCTAATCCAATATCGGGATTTTCCTGTTTTACACATTCATATATTTCTTCAGCAGTTAAATGCTCATCTGGTCTATTTTCTAACGTCTCAAGTATTATTATTCTTTGGGTTGTAACCTTAAGCCCTTTTTGTTTTAACAACATTTTAAATCTTTCTTGATTTTCAGGCATTTTTATCACCTTCCCGGTTTACTTTTGGTAAATCATTTAAAACCCATGTAATCTAATTGAATAGTTCGCACTAATTATAATCAAACTTAACATCATCCAATAGCTCTTCGAATATTTTAGCTATTGCTTCTAATTCTTTATCATCTTCTACTACATCATATATAGCTGATTCGTCCGTTTCCGCCGATACATCTTTTAATATATAAGCATTGCCTTCTTCATCGTTATCATCAGCATCGGTAACCAGAAGATAGGTATTTCCATTTAATTTTGTCTGTTCCAATACATGAAATTCAACAGTTTCATTATCGTCAGTAGTAAAAATAACTTTATTATCCATTATTTCGCTCCTTGTTATACACTATCTTCCAAATCTTTACT
>CALDJN010000026.1 GCA_937901695.1 uncultured Anaerocolumna sp. | reverse complement strand
CTCTATCAAGGAGAGGACGGCAATTATTATGCTGCCGTTGGACAGACTAATAAAGAAGAAAACGATGCAAAGGTTGTATATACCATTATAAAAATGGATGGAACCTTTAAAGAAGTTGGCAGGTGTAATATAACTGGTATGGAATGCCACACTACTTTTCCCTATGATGTAAGCATGGCGAGAATGACAATGGATGGAACCACCTTAATCGTACATACAGACAGAGAACGATATACCTCTGATGACGGCAAAAACCACCAGTCAAACATTACCTTTATGATTGACTCTACTACTATGACACAATTATACGTAGGTGCAATATTTCCTTATAATCACGTCAGCCACTCCTTTAATCAATTTGTCAAAATGGATGGTGGAAACTTGATATATGTAGACCATGGAGATGCTTATCCCCGTTCAGTAGTACTACAGACACATTATGGCTTTTCTCCGACCGGCTGGTCTGATAATTATAAGAATAGACCAATTACAACTGAGCTTGACTTAATTAATATAAAAGGGAATACCGGTGACAATAACACCGGTACAAAAGTAAATGGATTTGAAATTGGTACTTATAACAATCTGGTAGCAGGTGTATCCATTCCTCACGATACCATAACAGATAATGCTATCAGCTCTTACAAAGTACAAAATGTATATGTTTCCCTTGTGACAAAAGACGGAAATTCTTCAAAATTAATCTGGCTTACCGATTACAAAGAGGGTGAAAATACCTGTGCAAGCAATCTTCGCATGGTGAAAATATCGGATGATAAATTTGCCCTAATATATCAAATTAATAATCGTGAATCCTATAAGACAGGCCTAATACTGATAGATTCATCTGGTACAGTGCTTGGGAAGAAAGAATATGATGCTTTTTTCTCCTGCTATACTCAGCCCATATATGATAATGGTTCAATTCTGTGGATAGACAATCCTAAGTATTCCGATGAAAACTATTGGTATGACGAAACATCGGAGAAAGCAGAAAATCAGTTTACCAGAATATATATAGAATAAGCTTTAATAAAGAATATATATGAATACCTTAAAAAAAGAATGTACATGAACTACCTAAAAAGAATGTACATGAAAAACCTAAAAAAAGAATGTCATTCTGAGCCGCAGGCGAAGAATCTCTATCCCGGCGAATATTGAGATTCTTCGCCTGCGGCTCAGAATGACATCTTTTCTAAGGTATGATTTTTTTATATTAAGCTAACCCTTTCCATTTTGGGCAAACTTTTTATTTTACATGGAAATAGCAAAGTTATGAAGACTTTATTTTTGATTCTGTTTATCTTCGTCTAATTTATCTTCGCCTAGTTTATCCTCATAGTGTTTAGCAATGTTCTTTATTTTACCCTTCTTAAAATACCTTTTACTAATAATAACAATTAGTGCAATAATTACTGCCCAAATTAAAAGATATGGCAGATTAACAATAAACCATACAAGGAAATTCTGAAGTCCTTCTCCAATATTAAAAATAGTATCTCCAAATCCAGTACTAATTCTGTCCCAAACAGACAGTTTTTTCTCTGCAACTGCAGTCATTCTTTCAACTTCCTGTATATCCATGGTAACAGTGCTGTATTCTACAAGATTATCATAGGTCCTTAGCTGTGCTTCGTAACTTTCTAATTCATAACGGACAGTACTTAAACGTTCTTCTAAAGTTATGATATCTTCTAAAGTTTCAACTTTTTCAAGAAGTGCAAGTAAACGTTCCTGTTCTATTTCCAATGCTTTTTTATGGCTTTCTACATCCACATATTGTAAGGTAACATTTTCGGTTGTTTCGTATCTGCTTACAACATTGGATATATCATCTACGGTATTTAAAAACTTATTTAATTTGTCTTTTGGAATTCGTGCAACTATATTACCATTACGCATAGAATTGTTACTGTAATATCTTCTTCCTGTGATATTGGAACTTTCAACATAACCACCTAAATGGTTAATATTCGAATCAATAGAGGAAATTAATTGATCAAATTCCTGAGTTTCTACTTGTAAATTTACATTTCTAATAATTTTATCCTGAGAATTATTAAGTGGATTATTGGTATTGATGGACGAAGTGTTTGATATTCTTCCTTCGGATTTGCTTTCTTCTCTGGGTGCTGCTGTATCTATTGGTGCCATGGATTCATTGTTACCAGAATCATACTGGGCAGTGCCCTCAAGGGGCTTCGAATCCGTTTTTTCACTTGTCATCCCCTTCTTGCTGCAGGCTGGTAATAAAATTATAAAAGCCAGCATTAACAACATGTAAAATGACCTTTTCTTTCTCATAAAACTCCTCCCTTTCCATGAGACATATTCTTGCCTGAATACGTTTAATTGTTCTTTTTATATGAATATTTAAATATCATTCTTTTGTAATGCATACACATATATTATTTTATTTTGTATATCATCCCTTTGTATGCATATATATATATCATTTTATTTTGTATGCCATCCTTTTATATGCATACACATATATCATTCTATTTTGTATATCGTCCTTTTATATGCATACATATGTATATGTTTTATTTTATGTATCGTTTCTTTTTATATCTCATTATTTCATATATTATTCTTTACTTATATATTAGACGAGTAAAACTTCATATAAGTTCCATTAGAACCGTCCTAAAACTTTGTAAAAAAGTCAAAATCATGGTCACCCATTGAACGGGTGGTTTGCTCTGCCCCTATAAGGGGTTATTACCTGTAAAGCCTAAAGGCTCATTGAAAAAAATTTTACTTATGTAAAACCTGCTTTGCCGCTCTACGAGCCATTTTTAGAATTTTGTAAGTCTAACGTTTTGCTTTTATTACAG
>CALDJN010000025.1 GCA_937901695.1 uncultured Anaerocolumna sp. | reverse complement strand
AGAAAGGAAGGAACAGCAAAGGAAGAAACAAGAAAAGAAGAAACAAGAAAGGAAGAAATAGCAAAGGGAGAAACAAGAAAAGAAGAAACAGCAAGGGAAGAAAAATCAAGGAAAGAACTGCAAAAGAGAAGAAAGCCAACCATACATATTACCTTCCATAATCCCAATTCCGAAGAAAGAACTTCTTCTTTTCTAACAAAAGTACTGGCGGAAAGAGTGGCTGAAGAGATGCGAAAGGGCTCCTACAAATGAAAGCCGTTGCCTATTGCAGAGTATCTACCAGCAAAGATGAGCAGTTAGACAGTTTAGAGAGTCAGCAGACTTTCTTCACGGAATATGCCAAGAGGAATGGGCTGGAACTGATTCATATTTATGCAGATGAAGGTAAAAGCGGTACAAAGATGAAGAACCGGACCGAATTGCTTCGAATGTTATCCGATGCCCGAAAGAATTTATTTGAAACCGTATTGATTAAAGATGTTTCCAGGCTGGCACGTAATACCCTTGATTTTTTAACTAGTATTCGAAGCTTAAAGGCATTAGGAATTAAAGTAATATTTGTTAACTATGACCAGACTACCTCAGAAAGTTCAGAATTTATGTTAACCATGCTTAGTGCCATTGCCCAGGAGGAAAGCGCCAACACTTCAAAGCGTGTGAAATTTGGCAAAAGGCAAAATGCGGAGAAGGGAAAAGTCCCTAATCTGGTACTTGGGTATGATAAGATACCAGGAAATTACTTTCATTTGGATATCAATAAGGAAGAAGCGGAAGTGGTAAGACGGATTTTTCATATGTATACAGAAGGTAATGTAGGAGCAAACCGGATAGCCCGTGTTTTAAATGAGGAAGGATTAAAAACCAAAAGAAGCTGTCAATGGACCCAGATAGCAGTTACCAGAATATTAAATAATCCTATTTACATAGGGAAAATTATTAATGGGAAACAGGAAGTAGAAGATTTCTTAACTGGTAAAAGAATAACCTTAGAAAAAAAACAATGGCTGCTGGCTGAGAATCCCGAGCTTAAAATAGTCGAAGAGGGCGTCTATTTAAAAGCTCAGAAACTGCTGCAAAGCCGTCAGACTTCATTTAAACAAACCAAGAAAAGAACTTCTGAAAAGTATGTTCTTAGTCAGCTAATAACTTGCTGTTCATGTGGTTCTTCCTTTCGCAGACTTGTAAGAAAGTATAAGGGTACCTACATTACTTGGGTATGTAATGGGCGAAATAGTAATGGAGTTGATTTTTGTAATAACAAAATTACTATTGATGAGGAAGAATTACTTTTATCCATTAACGAATATTTTATATATTATTTACAGCGAAATGCCAATTGGCATCAAGTCTTGGCAAAGGAAATTAAGAACCATATTAATAAAAATGTAAATAACTCGGATAGTGAAAAGAGTATTTTGTCTCAAATTAAAAAGTTAAATAAGGATAAAGAGAAATACATAGATATGTACACCAATGATATAATATCTCTTGAAGAGCTTAAGGAGAAGACAAATTGTATCCACAAGTCTATAGAATACAATCAGACGAAACTTAATGGAATTATATTAAATGTAAATAGTAATATTGAAGCATTAAAAGATGTTTCATACCCAGATAATATTTTATATCAAGTTGGAAAAAGTACTTGGAGTTCAGAGGCATTGATTAATATCCTTAAACCAGAACTATTTAATAATAACATGATAAAAAGAATCATAGAAAGGATTGAAGTAAATGCAGATGGAAGTGTAAATATTTACATAAGGCTCTTTAAAGAATAAAGATTTGTAATATTTTAAATCATTTACTAATATAAGAGCCACCAGTGCTCTTTACGTTCCAAGATATGCAGATAATTTAGTATCTTTATACATAATATAAGAGTCACCAGCGTTCTTTGCGTTCTATTATATAACATCCGTACATAAAGACGTTACAGAACGTCTGGTGCAAATTAATCCTACCTTAGCTGATAGAGCAAGAGTCGTATTGGATCTAAACAAGTCTGAAAGGCATCTAAGAGGAGGTTTAGCAACAAAAGAGAAATACCTTCATAAGTCAAAATACGGTCAAACTTTCTAACAATTATGTTATAAAATAAAAAAGAACCGGTCAATCTGATTTTGGGAAGATTCTGGTTCTTTTTAATATATCTGTGTACATATTATATTCATATATAAGACAAGCAATCAATCTTCCATTTATCGTAAAATTATTTAAACAACGATTTACAAAGGTAGCGATTTATAGAGGTAACGATTTATAGAAACATAGAAACAACAATTTATAGAAATAACAATAAAGAAATGGTAACCATCATACTGCAAAGATAAGATTAAAATTAAAGCAAAGTTCTCAATTGTTTCTTTATAAAGAATCTTGGAAAAAGTCATGACAAATTATTAACTTAATAATATTCATTATCAATATGCAGATAATAAAAAACTTTATATTCCATTAAGTGTAAAACAATTAGCACATTTTAACTAAACCTTTAACGAAAATGTATAAAATCTTAATTTTCGACATAAAAAGTTTATATAATTTAAAAAGATATTGTAAATAATAATTAGTTTGTGATAAAATAGAATTGCTGTGCTAAGATGATTGTTAATTTAGCAACAGACTGTAAAAGGATTATAAATATAAAACATAGAAAGAAGGAGTATGAGCATGGGAGCAACTTTTAAAGGTGGCATTCACACCTATGACGGTAAAGCATTAGCAAAAGACAAAGCTACTACCTTACTACTGCCAAAGGGCGAAATGGTATATCCTATGTCACAACATATTGGGGCACCAGCGAAACCAATCGTAGCTAAGGGCGATTATGTGCTGGTGGGGCAAAAAATTGGAGAGGCTGTTGGCTTTGTATCAGCCAATGTAATCAGCTCTGTATCTGGTACTGTTAAAGTAGTAGAACCAAGAATGACAGTAGCAGGAACTATGACCCAATCTGTTATTGTAGAAAATGATAATGAATACAAAACAATAGATGGTTTTGGTGACAAGAGAGACTATGGAAAGCTTTCCAAGGAAGAGATTAGGAACATTATAAAAGAAGCTGGAATTGTAGGTTTAGGTGGTGCTGCTTTCCCAGCCCACGTTAAGTTTACACCAAAGGATGATAACAAAATTGAATATGTTATTATTAATGGTGCAGAATGCGAGCCATACTTAACTTCCGATTATAGAATGTTACTGGAAGAACCAGAGAAAGTTATCAATGGACTTAAAATAGAACTAAGCTTATTTCCAAATGCAAAAGGTGTTATTGCCATAGAAGATAATAAACCGGAAGCTATTGCTAAAATAAGAGCATTAATTGAAAAAGAATCTAAAATTGAATTAAAAGTATTAAAAACAAAATACCCTCAAGGTGGAGAACGTCCTTTAATCTATGTTGTAACAGGGCATAAAATTAACTCTAAGATACTTCCATTTGAAGTTGGATGTATTGTTAATAATGTATGCACCGCTATAGCTGTTTATAATGCAGTGGCAGAAACTACACCTTTAATCAATCGTATTATTACAGTTACCGGTGAAGCTGTAGAAAAGCCTGGCAACTATAATGTAAGAACTGGTACTAGCTATAATGAACTAGTAGAGGCAGCAGGCGGATTTAAGAGAAAACCTGCCAAAGTATTTTCTGGCGGTCCCATGATGGGACAGGCAATGTTTACTACAGATGTTCCAGTATCAAAAACATCTTCCGGATTAGTTGCTTTCTTGGAAGATGAGGTAGCTGAATTTGAAACTACAGCATGTATTCGTTGTGGCAGATGTGTTGAAGTTTGCCCAGGCCGTGTAGTTCCGAAAATGTTATATGAATTTTCAGCGCACAATGATGCTGAGAATTTTGTGAATATAGATGGTATGGAATGCTGCGAATGTGGATGCTGTTCTTATGTTTGCCCTGCAGGAATAAGATTAACCCAATCCTTTAAGCAAATGAGAAGAAAAGTATTAGACAGCAGAAAAAAATAGTATAGATAAAGAGAGAGGTGTCAATTTTGAGCGATTTATATAACGTATCTGCTGCTCCTCATATTAAGAACTGGGAATCTACCAGATCTATTATGCAGGATGTAGTAATTGCTTTAGTTCCAGCCACTATACTTGGCGTTTATAACTTTGGACTTAAAGCTTTAGCTGTTATTTTAGTGTGTGTTGTAGTTAGCTTATGGACTGAATATATCTACGAAAAAGGCATGAAAAAACCTATTACCGTAGGTGATTTTAGTGCTGTTGTTACTGGTTTACTTTTGGCTCTTAATTTACCGGCGTCCATTCCATTGTGGATTGCTGCAATTGGTAGTGTATTTGCTATATTAATTGTAAAACAGTTATATGGCGGAATCGGACAAAACTTTATGAACCCTGCCTTAGCAGCCCGTTGTTTCTTGTTAATAAGTTTTGGCGCCAGAATGAATGATTTTAAGATACCTGTTGCAAGTACAACCAATGAATTAATTGCCCGTGGT
>CALDJN010000024.1 GCA_937901695.1 uncultured Anaerocolumna sp. | reverse complement strand
AAGCTTGCAGAACAATCCGGTACCAGTCAGGGAGCCTGGGTTCGTTTTTGTAAGTCAATCGGTTTTGATGGAATGAAGGATTTAAAGAAATCCCTTTTCGTAGAAATGAATGATACTATCGCAGAAAGTGGTACATCTGCTCCCCAATTACAATTTACAGATATTAAAGAGCATTCTACTTTTAGCTCCATGGCTGAGAATGTTTGTTATAGTAGTATTCAGGCAATCGAAGCTACTCTGAAATTATTTGATGAAGAAATGTTAAAAATAATTGTAAATAAAATTATTCATGCAAGATCAATACGTTTATTTGGTGTTGGTGCATCCGGTTTAGTAGCGAATGATTTATTATATAAATTACTTCGTATTGGTTATAACGTGACATTTTGCCATGATACTCACGTAAGTTTAGCTTATGCCTCCACTCTTACAGAAGATGATATTGCAATCTTATACTCTAACTCAGGTGAAACGAAAGAAATTATTGAAATATTAGAAATTGCTCAAAAGAAAAAAGCCACTACATTAGCTATTACAAAGTTTGGAAAAAGTCATTTAGCGCTAAATTCAGATTTAGTTCTATATACCAGCTCACCGGAAATCTACAAAAGAAGCGGTGCTATGAGTTCCCGTATTTCCCAGTTAATTTTAAATGATATATTGTTTACTGCAATAGCTAATAGAGATTATGAAAATGTTGAGGAATTACTGGAAAGCAGTTATGATTCTTGCAGATCTCATAAATTAACCGATTAAATAATGTAATCCTCTGCTATTTTAGTACTGAATACACGGCAAAATAATCAGTTAATTATATAGCAGTGAGAAATGTTATTTGGGATGTAATCTAAATAACCTCCATAATCAAGCACAAAAGGGGAATATGCTGACTTAAAAATCAGCATATTCCCCTTTTATAGATAGGTAACAAGACTTGTTTTTTGTTTTACAGCGATATTTTACCCATAACTACTGGTTTTTTGGCACCGGTAACCGATGGCATATTATTATATTTACCAGCCATGGTACAATCTGCTAATATAGCAAAAGCTACAGCTTCTTTCGCATCACTATTCAGTCCAATGTCCTCTTGGGTAAGAACCTCCATGCCCAATGGTTCCATACGTTCTCTTATCCTTGTTACTAAAGTTCTGTTATAACTACCCCCGCCACCTATAATAAATTGAAACTGAGAACTTCTTTTACACTCTTTCTCCATTATAAATTGCCTATAAGAGTCTTCTATAGACCAAGCGGTAAATTCGGTTGCCGTTGCAATAGCATCCTCCATACTGATATTTTGTTCCAATATAGTTTGGAATAGCTCTGTACAATACTCTTTTCCAAATAATTCCCGTCCTGTTGACTTTGGCGGATTCTTTTTAAAATAACTATTCCGGCACATGGTATCCAGTAATTCTTTATGTACTCGTCCCTTAGCTGCTGTCTCTCCACCTTCATCATAACTTTGCCTGCCATTGGTAAATAAGTTTATCAAACCATCGATAATCATATTTCCCGGTCCTGTATCAAAAGCATATACTTCATCTGGAGAGCCACCCTTAGGAAGTACCGTAATATTACCAATCCCTCCAATATTCTGTAATAGAACAGTTTTATCTTCTCTTCTATATAACAGATATTCGGTAAATGGCACTAAAGGAGCACCTTGACCACCTACTGCCATATCAGCAACCCTAAAATCAGAAACACAGGGAATACCTGTTCTTGCCGCAATGACAGCACCTTCCCCAATTTGCATTGTATAACTAAAAGAGTAGGTATCTTTAGGTGAATAGGAACCATATTCTTTTGATTCAAGAGGAAAAGTACAAATATCCGGTTGATGATAAACAGTTTGTCCATGAGAACCTATAATATCTATATCCCCCATCTGAAGCCCAGCTTTCTCAACTACGGAAAATATTGCCTTGGCATAAAGTTCACCAAGTAGAACATTCATATATCCCAGTTGCTCTATATTGGCGTGTTTCGTATCAAATAAAGATACTATCATGCTCTTAACCTCTTTAGGAAAAGGATTATTTTCAAATGCAACCAGCTTTACATTACCATCCATGGGTTCGCAGGTGATTTCCACAACTGCTGCGTCAATTCCATCTACAGAAGTACCAGACATAAGCCCTACCACTCTTCTTACCTTTTTTAGCCTGACATGTTCTAACATAAATGCCTCTTTCTGATTTACAATATTTATTTTATCTCATTAATGATCAATTCATCTAAACTTCGTTTTGGAACATGATGGACTTGACTTTCATCTCTCCAATATTTGATATCTCCATCTTCTTTTACAGGCTCCAGCACCACTTCTTCTTTGGGATATCCAAGTGCAATTACAAGTGCAATATCATAATCTTCACTAACCTGGAGGGTATTGGATAACCCTTCCTTATTAATAGTTGCAATTATACATCCCCCAAGGCCTTGCTCCGTAGCTCCCAAAAGCATACTTTGTGCACAAATGCCTTCATCTATTGTCTGGTTTTTATTTATACTTTTATCCCTTAACATGACAATATAACCAGTCGGACGTTCTTCTGGAGTAGGACCTGCCCACTCTTTTAGATACCCCGCCCATAATAAATTCTCGAAAACTTTTGCATTCATTTCCGGCTGGCAGACCAATATATATTTTAGAGGTTGCTTGTTACCCATACTTGGCGACATTCTAGCCAAATCAATCAACTCCTTTAATTGGTCCATTTTAACTGCCTTTTCCCCATAGAAACGTCTGTAGGAACGACTTTTCCTAATAATATCTTTTATCATCTTTCTTTTATACCTCCTAGTTTATTAAAATCAGATAAAAACTCTGATTATTATTATAGTCATAGAATTATCTACATAACTTCTATTCTATTACCGATTTGTTCTTCTCTGATTATTTCATAGTTAAAAAATTATAGAGATTTACTATATTATATTTTTTATTTACTACTCTGATTATTATAGTTAAAGAATTACTCAATAGGAACGTTACCTAATAACCATGTATAAACTACTCTGATTATTATAGTTAAAAAATTACTAATTGCTTTAGTTTGAATTATTGCAAATTATAAAATCATATTGTACTGGAATCCTTATCTATTCTTGGTCTGGGGCGAATTTATTAAAATATAACCATAGACCAATGGGAATCAGTACTAAACTTATCCATTGTGATGTGGATACACCAAAGAAAATTCCTCTTGCCACATCCCCACGGAAAAATTCTATAGTAAATCGTGCTATACTATAAAATATTAAATAAATTCCTATTATTTTGCCTGGTTTCCTTTTCTTTCTGGCATAAATGAAAAATGGGATGCATCCAAGAAAATTAATTCCACTGCTGATAAGCTGAACCGGTAATAAAGCTACGCCATTAGGTGCTGCTTGTGACCGTTGAAAAATTACATGGAATAAACCATCATATTCTATTCCATAGCAACAGCCAGCAGTAAAACATCCTATTCTGCCAAATCCATGAATGAGCGGTATGGAGGGAGCTATTAAATCTAATATATCTAAAAAGTCTATTTTATATTGTTTGCTATAAATGTAAAATCCGAGAAAAGCACCGATTAATCCACCATAAAACACCAATCCGCCAGACAGTATATGTAATAATAATTTTGGATTAGCAAGCAGTAAATCTTTATGCTTTATTAAGTCAGGTATAATTGTAATTATAAAAAGTAACTTTGCTCCTATTAGCAGACCTATTCCTGCGTAACAAGAAGAGAATATAACATCCTCTTTATTAATATTATAAATTTTCCTGCGGTAAATGGCGGCAATTACACCAAAAAAAATACCAATCACACCCATTAAGCCATAGAGACTTATTTCTCTGCCTAAAACCTCTATCGTAGGTAACATAATAACCTCAATTCTGGCGCTTTAGCACCTTTCATAACGATAGTAACTTTGTGCGCCAGCACAAATTACTGGTTGAAAAAGCAACGTTTTTTCAACCTCCCCCGATACATTTATTCTATACTAACAAAAGGGCTATTGCAAGACCATTAGTGTGCTCCCCCATATAGGACTTTTTATATTTCGTTGTCCTATATAGAAGCAGCATATCACATTGCAGCAGCCCTTTTATAACATTCGATTTAAATTGTTACAGTTTAGCCTGTAACTTTAAATTTAATAAAAATAACGTAAACTACTAAAAGCTCCAATACAAATTGCACATGCTATAAAGGAAATAGCACACAACACAAGACCGATAATACTAAGTACTACACCCGCTTTAGCCATTCCGTTTTCAGGTGATTCTTTCTGCGCCTGGATACCAATAATAAGACCTATAATTGCTAAAATGAGACCAATAAAAGCATACACATTAAAGAATATAAATACTATACTTACGATACCAAGAACTAGTGAAGCCGTAGCTTTTCCATTGTTATTATTCTCCATAGCGAACCCCTTCCCTATTAAGATGCTGTATTTGCAGACACTGGTGCAACGTGAATTAAATCCATTATTGTCACCTTTTGTCTACATTGAAAGTTTATCAAATAATTCCATTTATGTCAATATGATTTTTGGAGCCCTTATATATATGGCATTGGCATCATAATATATATATTATGAAGAATGAATTCCAAATGTTCCATTATTCTTAAGCTATTTTTCTGTTGTAGTTCCGCCTGTGACATTTTTCTAATCTAGTTCTCTAATCTACTTTTCTTAATCATTATTGAATAATCGTTATTTTATTACTTTTAATACTCTTCTATTTAATATTATCCTCCTAACGTAACATCTTGTTTGTCATACCATTCTAGTGCACTTTCAAAATGATTTGGATGAAAATCCGGCCACATCTCTTCAACTACATAAAAATCAGAATATACTGATTGTATAGGTAATAATCCTGACAACCTTCTCATATTACCCCAGCGGATTATCAAATCAATTCTGGATATATCAGAAGAATGTAGTTTATTCTGTATGGACTGACCTGTATTTGCAGATGTTAGAATATGTTCCACATCCCATTCCCAGCCATAATTAACAAGGAAATTTACTTTAATTCCCCCACCATTAATATCCGTTCTCTTAGTATACGGTAAAAGTTCTTTTGGAAAACTTTGTGACTGGGTATTACCTACAACTAGCAAGGATGAACCTTCCGATGAAATAATATGAATTGCATCTACACATGCTTTTTTAAAAGCATCTTGCTGTATCATCGGTCTTTTACAATTATCCATTGTAAAACCATAATAAGTTATTTCCTTTATCCCTGCATTCTTAGCAAGCCTTAATAATTCCAGCCCAGGTTTTAACCCATAATCATATCCGTCTTCTTTTTTAAGTCCATTATTTAATGCCCATCTTCTATTGCCATCTGGGATTATCCCAATATGATTCGGTATTCTCAATATAACACATCCTTTCTCCTAAAATTTTACCCATAAAATAAGAATTATACTCATAGTTATAATCCTGCCTAGTTAATAGAAATATTCATCCCTTCTCTAATTGCAAAATTAACACATTTTATATTTTTAGCAACAAAAAAGCAACCACCTGATGGAAGTTGCTTATCACTGTAATGCAGCATTTATATGTAATTTTGGCAAGCTAAAAAATACTCTTTTAGGGTTTGAGGAAGTTTATGACGTTTTATTACATCTTCACAATATCGTTTGTATATAGCTTTTAATGCTTTATTATGAGACATATCTTTACGGCTATTGTAGTATATGAAAGCTAATAATACTATTATATCAAAAGTTATTACCTGCACATCTTTCAACTCAATAAGTTCATTAGATAAATAATCAATTTTTATTTCTTTACAACAAAAATAATTAATATTATGAAACGCTGCATAAGCAAGACTATAAACTTCTCCTTGATCCTTTGACATATGTCTTTCATAGTCCATACACCTTGCAATATTGTTAAAAATTGTAGTATACTTAGGATCCAGTCCATACAAATTATTTTCATCTACTATAGTTACGTTTTTATATGAATTTACAAAATTCTTTCGTTCCTCATCTAGTTCATTATATACTTTTTGATGTACAATAATTTCTTTAAAGCTTTCAAACAATGGTATTAAATAAAGTTCTTTCATATTTGCAAACGAACAGTTAGGATCGCTAGTTTTATTTTCAATGCCAACCATAAAGATATTTGCATCAAACATAACAGGTTTATTGCATAAACTTTTTAAGCCTATTTTCTTTAGTGGGGTATACAACTTTCACTCGCCTCCCCACTTATTTTTTATAATTTCAAAAAGCTCTGTATCATCCTCTTCTTCATCAGAATGATCGATTTCATCAAAGAATGATGTAATAATCTTGGTGTCTAATTTTAATTTTTTAGCATCAAACAATATTTCTTCCCTGGAGGCCAAGCCATGTTTATAAGCATCCTCAATTTGCTGATATATTATATTTCCATTAGATAACTTACCATTTTTCTTACTATACAAATCACTAATTTCTGGCTTAACAATCTCTGCTTGCAAAAGAACATGCTTAATAACTTCATAATTTTCGATAAATTCATCTATATTATCAATATATTCTTCCTCATGCAAACGATATATAACCGCTTTCAACGGTAATTGATACTTTATAGTTAATATCATACTTAATATAGCATAATCATTAAAATCAATATCCTTTTTCGTTTTAGCAAAAACCTTTTTTTTGAAAAATTTTAGTTCATTTTTTAATGCTTCTTCAGGAAGTAATAATTCTGCTGCAAATCTACTAGCTTTCTTTTCATTACTACTATTCAATGACGATAAACTACAGATATACGGTTTTTCCTTTACAGAACTATAATCTTTAATATAATGATAATATTCATGTGCCGCAGCAAATACTTGATTTACTAGTGGTTTACTACCATTTAATATTATATATGCCTTGTCATCACCATTTTTCGGAATATAAAGCATACCATCGATTTTATCATTTTCAAAATCAACTAATTCAAAATGTACACTTGGGCATTGTTCTAAAATAAAATCAAAAATTTTATCCCCGATTGGTGCTAAAGCATAATTAACTCTCTTTTCTTTAGATAAATTTTTAATTTCATCAATTTCTATTTCATTCAATGAACTTGTATTAAAATCATAATTAGCTTGATAATATTTTTCAAAAATATTTTTATCTTCTAATGATGTCATGACATACACCTTCTGCTCAGCATCTCATATTTTTCTTTAATATTTATACGTTCCATCATTTCGTCAATCTTTTCCTTATCATTATCATCTAATGTACCCATTAGGTATAATAATCCATCATTCTGATTCTCTAAAAAATATTCATTTGGTTGTACAGTTCCTAAATTACATACTTTATTTAAAATTTCTAAAGATGGTACTTGTTTACCCGATTCTAAAAGTGATAATGTACTTCTATTGATATTTAACTCTTTAGCAAATATTGCTTGCGTCTTCTCTCCCCTTAAAGAGACTAAATCATTACAAAACTTCTCTAAATTAAACGATTTCATTTTTCTATCCTCCTAACAAGTGTTAGTTATCTTAACACATCTCAATACGTTTTTCAACATTGTGTTAATATTTATAACATCATTATATACATATTATCATCAAATGTGCAAGCTTTATTCTAAACCATAAATAAATTTTTTTTAATTATCTGATGTATTAATACATTTTCCTTTCATTCATCCTCCGCTATGGAAGTAAGCCTGTCTTAGGGCATGAGAAAATGGAAAACACAGGCAAACCCGATAAATTCAAGGTTTATATGAGTTCTTCATATAATAAAACATATATTGTTGTATTATTCCATTAAAGCCTTTATAGATATTTGTATCAAAAAATCCACCATAGTATGTATCAACCACGCGCTTTATCCACACATCAATTGGAAATGCATCAATTTTGTGCATACCATAGAGAGCCACGCAATTAGCTACCTTTTCCCCAACACCGGAAAGGTTTTTCAGTTCAAGAATTGCTTCATCATAGCTCATTTGTTTTATATTCTCCAAATTAATGGTACCATTTGCTATGGTTTTAGCTGTATTTAGAATATATTTATCCCGGTATCCCAATGCCAGACCTTGCAAATCTTCCATACTTTGTTCTGCTATTACTTGTGGAGAAGGGAATGTATAATAAACTTTACCTTCAAAGATTTTTTTCTCACCAAATTTCTGGCAAAGCTTTTCAATGGTTGATTTTATAGCAGGTATAGATTTCCTTTGTGAAATGATAAAACTTACAATGGTTTCCCATAAATCTTGTTTTAAAATACGAATACCTTCCCCATATTCAACTGCTTTCTTTAAGAAGGTATCGTCATTGCTATGTATGGAATGAACTACATTACCATAATCATAATTCAGGTCAAAATAATCTGCCCACAGTGTCTCAAAGTCCTCATTATTACATTTAAAATCTACTTGATTTTTATCCAATTGTTCTATTTCTAGATATTTATTATAGGCAACCACACTATAAGTATCGTTACCAATATTGTTCATACGAAAGCATTGTCCACTGTCAGCTATTTGCTGAACATTAAAATGGACTATATTCTTTATCATTGTATCCTCCCTTGTATTCTGTTCCTCTTATGGATTGATGTTATAGTTCATTGTTCATATATGTCTATTGATCTTTATTATATGTCATTCTTCTTATGTCGCTATTAAGCTTTTATTATAAGCCAATCTGCTTATTTCACTATTAGGCTTTTATTATAAGCCATATATCTTATCTTGTCATGAAAAACATAAATTTAGCAAAGCGTAATATATGGAAGAATGTAAAATTAAAACGAATTATTCTTCATAAATTAGGCTTTGCTAAATTGATACATTACTTTATATTAATTATTCTTTATATTAATAATCTTTACTTGTCATGAGATTTTGTACTATATTTGTTATTTTCATTAAATCCTGTACAGAAGTATATTCATTACAAGAATGGACTTGATTCATGGCACAGGCAATTACAATACCGGTAATACCATTATGGAAGAGGTTATTATTATCGCTTCCACCAAATGTTCTATTTAATGTAAATGGAATGTTTAAATCTTTACATACCTTTTCATATCTTTTTATCACTTTGTGGTTTTCTTCTACTGCATAGGCATATTGTCCAATGATAATATCAACTTCACAGTTTCCTCCAAGTTCCTTAATGGATTCTCTGAATATATTTTTAATATTTTCAGCTTGTTCCAGTGCTTTTTCATGGTTTGTACTTCTTACTTCTCCTTGTATTTTGCAGGATTCTGGTACAATATTGGTTGCCAATCCACCTGATATAATACCAATATTAGCAGTTGTTTCTTCATCAATATGTCCAAGCTTTAACTTACTTATTACTTTTGATGCCAGAACAATTGCACTCAATCCCTTTTCCGGTGCAAATCCTGCATGGGAAGCTTTTCCCTTTATATCTATTACTAATTTTATGATAGACGGTGCTATATGGGCAGCCCCTCCTATAGGACCAGATAAATCAAGCACATATGCATCTTTTGATTTTATCTTTGCATAATCAAATACTTTACTGCCTCTTAAATATGGTTCTTCTGCTATGGTAAATAAAACTTCAATTCCTCTATGAGGTATATTATTTTCTTTTAAGGAACGTATTGCTTCCAGTATAGCTGCAATTCCACTAATATCATCGGCACCTAGTACGGTGGTACCATCACTTTCTATTCTTCCATCTTCTTTTAATACTGCCTTTTTACCTATAGCAGGATCTACGGTATCCATATGGGCTGCAAAAAGCAGAGGCTCTCCTTCCATGGTCCCTTCTAAATATCCATACAGATTTCCACATTCACTTTTATATATTTCACCTGCATTGTCTTCATGTACTTCAAAGCCTAATTCTTCAAGGTAGCCCTTTAATGTATCTGCCATTTTTCTTTCATGAAAAGATGGAGAATCAATGGAAACTAATTTGCAAAATTCATTTACTAATCGTTTTTCGTTCAACTAATTTTCTCCTTCCAATATTTATTTGAGTGTCAATTTGGACATTCAAATTAATGTTAAATATAAAATAATTCTTTATCCTATCTTATCATAACTATTTAGCTATGGAAATACCTTCATTTATAATTAAAATTCTTCGTGTCTTATCATAACTATTTAGCTATGGAAACATTTCCTTATTTACAATTGAGATTCTTCGTGTCTTATCATAACTATTTAGCTATGGAAACATTTCCCCTTTTACAATTGAGATTCTTCGCCTTACAGGCTCAGAATGACAAAAAGAGGCTGTAGCAAAATGAAAATCTGTCGTTTTGAGAGCATTTTTTCTTGAAGAATCTTACTTATATAATACAATGAGATTCGTCGAATAAAATTCAGCATAGCTGAATTTACGCTCAAAAGACAGTTTTGCTACAGCCCAAGAGTTTATGAAGACTACTGCAATGAATTCATAATTCTGTTTCTTTTCTTAAAAGTAGCGTAATAACGAAAACCAACTTCTTTTAATAAAGCTTCTACTCTATCAAATGAATATCCCAGATACTCTGATTTATGAGCATCCGAGCCAATGGTAATCAGTTCTCCACCTAGTTCTTTATAACGTACTAAAGTAGAATACTGCGGGTTTGGAGCACCAAGTCCATATCGATATCCACCAGCATTTACCTCTAATGCTTTACCATGGTATATGACATGTTTTAGTATTTCATCTAAAATATCTCCGTATTCCGAATAAGAATAGTTATCAAAAAGCAATATTTTATCCCTATCCGGATTCTCTTTTCTATTTTGATATCTAATGATGTAATCTATATGTCCTAACGTATCGTAATTGTTATAGGCTTTAATATTCTCCAAAATCTTTTCAAAATACATCATAGTGCCCTGATATTCTGTCTTACCTTCCCAATAAGCAGAAAAATACGGATCTAGATTATTATAAAGGTGGGTAGACCCAATTATAAAGTCAAAATCATATTGGTTTGCTATTTTTTCATATCTTTCTCCAAGAGTGGGAGCCAGTCCAAATTCAACACCTTTATAAATGTTAATTTTTCCATTATATTTTTCTTGCATTTCTTTTATTTTCTTGAAATACTCCTCAACAGAAAAGGTAAATTCACCATATTCTTTAGGGTAATCTAAATCCATATGTTCCGTAAAACATAGGTTTTCCAATCCAAGTTCTATTCCTTTCTCAATCTGTAATTCCATTGGTGTCTCACTATCGCTTGAAAAGGATGAATGTAAATGATAATCTGAATTTATCATAACTGCCTCTTTTCTATAATGTCAAAGGTTATTCTTCTAAACATTGATGTCTCTGTCACAGTTCAATCTAACACCCCGCCTCCCTTTTACTTGCCTCACCTTTGTGGGTTCGGACCGCTCCGTTTCACAAGTTGCACAAATCTAATCTTCTTAACGTATGCCCACTAGAAAGATTACAAAGGTTAGATTGGGCAGTCTGCGCAAAGGGAGATGGGATGC
>CALDJN010000023.1 GCA_937901695.1 uncultured Anaerocolumna sp. | reverse complement strand
GTTTGGTTAATTCAAGTATTTCTGTATTATATGGGAGTTGTGTTTGATCTATAATGACCAAGGCGCTTTTTTCATCATTAAGTGCCACTGTTTCATAGTCCATAATCGACTTTTTCTCACTCATGTTCATTCTTCCTTTCTTTAAACTGTCATTCTGAACCGCAGGCGAAGAATCCTTTAAATTGCCACTGCTATGATAGCATGTCATTCTGAGCCATAGGCGAAGAATCCTATTCTGTCACTTAAGGTTACCTAGTTAAATTTTGCAACGGCTCTTTCCATAGCCTTTCTATAATCTGCACCACTTGTAAATTTTGTGCGGTTCATGATATAGTCTTTTGCTAATGTAATAACAATTCTTTCTGCTCTGGCACGTTTCTTTTCATCCGGAATTGTAGTAATGTCTTTTACATTTGCCATACCAACGGTACGTCTGATGGATTCAAGACCTGCAATACCTGCTGTGTCTGCTAATACAGTTCCCAGGTACCAATCTAAGAAACCTTCTGTTTTAGCCATAATATCCGTAACATTCTCATGAAATGCTACTTTGAATTTTGCAATAAATTTATCCACAATCTCTTCAATGGTATCTAATATCCATCCACAAAAATCAGCTTTTTCTGCTTCATCTTCAATGGTTGCGTCACCATTGCACCATGCAAAGAACATGTTGGCTATTACATTGCCAATATCATATCCCATTGGTCCATAAAATGCAAACTCAGGATCAAATACATAAGTATGTTTCTGATTGATAAAAATGGAACCAGTATGCAAATCACCATGAATTAAGGATTGGGCATTGTTCATAAATGCAAATTTTAATTTAGCAGCTTCTAAACGAAGTGCATTATCTTCATATAATTCCTTCTTAACAAATTCAGCATTAGGAGGGAAAACATTATTTCTCTTATTATAATCAATAAAAGGCTCACTATACACTAAGTTTTCTGATATTTCACATAGGTCCGGATTGATAAAGCTCTTAACATTTTCTTTCTTATCCTTGTGTTCCATTACCACATCCGTTGTAAGCAGTAAGGAATTAACTAAAAATGTGGTGATATCCTCTGCAAAATTAGGATATTTCTCGTGTTTTAATAATCCAGTACGCATCATGGTATGTCCAACCATATCTTCCATAAGCATTGCGCACATAACTTCATCATATAGGTAAACTTCAGGTACAAGTCCCGGTGCATATTTATTTTGTATGCCAAGTATTTTTGCTTCAATTCTACCCCTATCAGTAGAAAGTTTCATATCAGCAGATATTCTGGTAACTTCTCCTGCTTGTTTAACAATAATAGATTTCTTTGTATCTAAATCTACTACTCTGAATACATAATTTAGATTGCCGTCTCCAATTTCCTTGCATTCAAGCTTTGCATCCTTTGGGAAAAAAGATAACTTTTCTTGAACATACTCTGGAACATCGGCTGCTTTCATTAAAAAATAATTATCAAATCGTGACATAGCTGTTCTCCTTTCCAATCACAAAAATAGTATAATTATATTTTGTCTATAAGGGATTAAGTAACCCCTTTCATGATTAGCGTTTCTTTGAATTAGAATAAGTAAGCGCTAAAGCTATAGCCAAAACTCCACCTTTTACAATATCCATTGCGTAATATGGAACAGACATCATAATAAGTCCATTTTCCAACATACCAATTAAAGCTGCTCCTACCAGTGTTCCTAGTGCATTTGCTTTTCCTGCACCAGCTACAGAGAAGCCAATATAGGCAGCGGCTACAGATGGCATCAGGTAAGCAGCACCAGCATTAACTTGTGCAGTACCTACACGGGCTGCAATAAATATACCGCCTAAAGCAGAGAAAGCTGCAGATAAGAAATAAGCAAGTATTCTGTATTTATTTACTGGTATTCCGGAAAGTCTGGCTGCTTCTGGATTGCCACCTACTGCATACATAAATCTTCCGTGTTTTGTGTATTTTAAGAAGAAATGCGCAAATACTACTACCAATAACATAATTATAATAAGCCATGGTTCTTTTCCTAAGGCTCTAAAAGCTTCTGGAACCAATCCGGTTGCAACTTCACCATTTGGCCTTGTCATACGCTGGGTGATTGCACCACCGTTAGAGTAGGTCATTGCAATACCCTGAAACATAAACATAACGGATAAAGCTGCAATCATATCAGGTATCTTTAATTTTACAATTAATATGCAGTTAATAACTGCAGCGGCTAAACCTATAATTAATGTAAGTACAATAGAGATTCCTATCGGCATGTTGTACCAAACAAACATAGTCATAACAACAAAGTCAGCTAAGTTTGCATTAGCACCAATGGACATATCCATGCCATTAACTGCTAGTGAGAAGGTAAGTCCTATTGCAATAATTGCAGTAATAGATATGCTTCTCATAATGGTTATCAAATTATTTTTAGTAAGGAATATACTTGAATTGGTAGCCTTGTCCCAGTTTGCAAAAGTAAATATAATAAATATAATTAAAACAGTAAGTAAAGTACCCCACTTTGTAATAAAACTTCTTAGTTTATCTGAATTCTGCTTCTTTGTTACGCTTTTATCTGCCATTTTAATTTCCTCCTGTCGAAAAATAAAGTAATTCTTTTTCGTCAGTGTCTGCAACGTTTAATTCTTTTACGATTTCACCATCATACATTACATACACTCTATCAGCTAATGTTAATATCTCCTGAAACTCACAAGATGCATATATGACACCTTTTCCTTGAGCAACCAGCCTTTCAATTAACTCGTACATATCACGTTTTGCACCAACGTCAATACCTTTGGTTGGTTCATCAAAAATATAAATTTCTGATTCAGAATTAAGCCATTTGCCTAAAACGACTTTTTGCTGATTTCCTCCTGAAAGTAAGGCAACTTCTTGATTTTCCGAAGGCGTCTTTATACCTAAATCTTTTATCATTTGACAGGCATCTTTTCTTTCTTTTTTATTATTTACCACTGAAAATAATCCTGTATATTTCTTCATCGATGCTATAGTAATATTAGAATAAACTGGATCTGTAATTAGTATGCCTTCTCTACGCCGTTCTTCCGGCACCAGAGCAAAACCATGCTTTACTGCTGTGGCCGGGCTCTTATATTTAATTACCTTTCCATTCATTTTAACGGTACCACTGCTTTGTTTTAATGCTGAAAATAAAGTTTTACACAGCTCCGTTTTTCCTGCTCCAACTAAGCCTGCTATACCAATAATCTCACCTCGTTTTACATTAAGTGAAATATTCTTAACCTTTCCATCTTCTTCCGTAAGTCCATCCACTTCAAGAAGAACATCTCCTATATTAACATCTTTCTTTTTATAGCTTTCTTCCATCTTACGGCCAAGCATTAATTCAACGATATCTTTTGTGTGAAGCTGTGGCGTAATTGGCATATTTTTAACTACTTTTCCATCTCTCATAACGGTAATGGTTTCACATATCTCAAAAAGTTCATTTAACCTGTGAGATATAAATATAATACCAACACCGTCTTTTTTTAGTTCACGAACAATACGGAATAATTCTTCCGTTTCTGAGTTAGATAAAGGGGCTGTAGGTTCATCTAAGATTAATATACGGCATTGTCCTACAACACACCTTGCTATAAGCACCATTTGTTTCTGTGCAAGAGTTAATTCTGATACAATTGTATTGACATCTATGTCAACATTAAGTCTATCCAATGTTTCTTTTGCAGTTTTACGTATGGCTTTCCAATTAACTACCTGCTTCTTTTTCATGTTATTTACCAGTTCATTAAACATAACATTTTCTGCTACTGATAAATAAGGAACCAAAGCAGTGTCAACCTCTTGGAATACAATTTCAATTCCAAGGTCTTTTGCGCTTTTAGGGGAACGAATTTCTACAGGTTTACCATCAACATATATTTCTCCGGTATAATGGGTATTGGCACCAGCAAGTACTTTCATCAAAGTAGATTTTCCAGCACCATTTGCACCGATAAGAGCATGTATGGTTCCACCTGTCATTTCAAAATTCACATTACTAAGGGCTTTAACGCCAGGAAATTCGATAGATATATTTTTCATTTCAAGTTTAATTTCATTCATTCTGCTTCATCCTATTCCTATCATCATACTACTAAAGGCAATCTACTTGATGAACGTAGCCGTCAATCAAAGAGTGAAATATTTACTATCTGTATGGGGCTGTTGCAAAATTGTCATTCTGAGCCTACAAGGCGAAGAATCCCATTTGCAACGGCCCCAATATTAAAATTCTAAATTTAAAAAATTCTAAAAGGTTTAAACTTTGGGAAGTTTATTTATTTTGCAAATTTAGCTCTTAATGCGTCCATCCAGTCAAGATTGAAGGAGTCTGATGTAGTTGCATCGCCCCAGCCATCAACTACTGTATTAAGGTTTGTCATGCTGATATCAGGACTTAATGTAGTTGTTTCTACATTTTGAGCTGCTAAATTGTAGAAATCAGGAGTTTCTTCACCAGCAAATTTCATAGCTAATAATCTCATATCAACGATACCGATTAATTTAGGGTCAACGGCTGCTGTTGATTTCCAAACATCGCTATTAGAGGTCATTAATTGAATATCATCATTAGAAATATCAATTGTGTACATAGGAATATCAGTACGTCCTGCATCGTTTAATGCCTGAAGAACACCTTTTGCTAATTCATCATAGCATCCCCAGATAGCATCTACAGCTCCTTCTGGATATTTAGGAAGAATAGCTGCTGTCTTGTTAGTCATATCACCACGAACGTTAGCTGTATCAGATGGAGCAATTACTTCAACCGTTTTAATTTTTCCTTCTGATTCAAGTTTAGTATAGATTTCATTACGTCTGTCTAGCGGAGGAACTCCAGGTCCCATAAATGTTTTAAGAACTTTCATAGGATATTGTCCACCATTGTCTTCAAATTCCTTCATCATAAATCCTAATGATAACTCAGCTAAAGCATAATCATCTTGAGCTGTTGATGTAACACCTTGAAGTAATTCACCACTGGCATCACCATTTTTAAATGGCATACTATCGAAAGTAACGACTTCAATTCCCTTATCTCTGGCAGGTTTTAACATATCATATGTATATGATAATTGACCATGAGAAAGAATAATGCCATCATATCCTTTGGAGATTACTTGTGCTACAACTTCTTGAGTTTTTGCATCATCACCGTCTGTAACATAAGTATCAACTGTAAATCCAAAAGCTGTACCTTCAGATACACAGCCATCAAGGAATTGTTGGGTATGATCTCCAGCTGCTAAGTTACGAACAACAGCTACTTTCTTACCCTCAAGTCCTTCAGGAATTGCAGCATCAGGAGTCCCTGTTGTTGCTGGTTCTTCAGTTTTTTCTTTTGTAGCGTCTGTTGTTTCTGTTTTTGTTTCTGGCTCTTTTGCTGTATCACTAGTATCTTTTTTCCCGCATGCTGCAAGGGATAATATCATAACTAGTGATAATAGTACTGCTAATACCTTTTTCATAAAAAAACCTCCTCTTTGAATTATGTTGTTTTTGTGGAATCTGACCACATTTTTATGGTTTTGTTTCCTAAACAACTATATTGTAACACTAACACAAAAAAATTACAACATTTTTATAAAAAAATTTGTCTTTTTGATGTTTTATACGAATTTTTTTATCTAATTTTATATAAAACCTACAAAAAACTTAGAATAAATGTCAAGAAATAATGACATATACTTACTTTTTTCGTTCTATATATAAAATTTAGGTCTGATTTTTCTTATAAAAACCCATACTTTAATTGTTTCTTGTTGTTTTTATGCTTTGTTTTTTTGTGAACTTTTGTACTTATAGATAAAAGTTCTTTACTTTAGTATTTTGTTCTTTATTTTAGTATTTTGTTTCTTTGTTTTAAATTGGGATGTTGAATCAGTCTCATAAAAGATGGAATTTCTAAGATTATAGAGAATATTATTGCGATTTCAGAAAATTGTGGTTATAATTAGTAGGTATATTAGTATAGTAAGTTATTGTAAAATTCAAAGTACAATATATTATTACATAGAAAAGAAAGGAACTTTTTATGATTTACAAAACTTCCGGTGTCTGTTGCTCAGAAATATCATTTGAAATTGAAGATAATATTATAAAAAATGTGAATTTTAAAGGTGGATGTTCGGGAAATGCTGCTGGAATTTCAAAACTGGTAGTTGGCATGTCTGTAGATGATGTAATTTCCCGTTTGGAAGGTATCCAATGTGGATATAAATCAACATCGTGTCCTGACCAATTAACAAAAGCCTTAAAGGAATGGAGGAAATAAGTAATGAAGCGCATTGTCTTAACCGGTGGCGGAACTGCAGGACATGTTACTCCTAATATTGCCCTGCTTCCAGCACTTACAAAAGAAGGCTTTGATGTACATTACATTGGTTCCTATGATGGAATTGAGAGAAAACTCATTGAAGATCTTGGTATACCTTATTACGGAATATCCTCTGGTAAATTAAGACGATATTTTGACCCAAAGAATTTCAGTGACCCATTTAAAGTAGTAAAAGGAATATTTGAAGCCAACTCATTACTAAAGAAATTAAATCCTAATGTAATCTTTTCCAAAGGTGGATTTGTTGCCGTTCCTGTAGTATTAGCTGCCAAAAGAAGAGGTATCCCAGCTATTATCCATGAATCTGATATGACTCCTGGTCTTGCCAATAAAATATGCATTCCTTCTGCAAAAAAAGTATGTGCCAATTTCCCTGAAACTGTAAAATACCTTCCTGAAGGAAAGGCAATTTTAACCGGAACGCCTATCAGGCAGGAGTTGTTCTCAGGAAATAAACTAAAAGGATTAGATTTTTGTGGTTTTACCACAAATAAACCTGTAATCTTAGTAATCGGAGGCAGTACAGGCTCTGTTGTAGTAAATGAAGCCGTTCGTGGAGTCCTTCCTACTTTACTTGAAAAGTACCAGGTAGTTCACTTATGTGGTAAAGATAAAGCAGATCCAGCGTTTAATAACATTCCTGGATACATTCAGTTTGAATATATTAAGAAAGAATTAAGCGATTTATTAGATGCAGCTGATATTGTCATCTCAAGAGCAGGTGCCAATGCAATCTGCGAACTGTTAGCCATAAGAAAGCCTCATATTCTAATCCCTTTATCTGCTGCTTCCAGCCGTGGGGACCAGATACTAAATGCTGAATCATTTGAACGTCAAGGCTTTAGTTATGTTTTAAAAGAAGAGACCTTAACTGCAGATTCCTTATTGGAAGCTGTAAATAATGTTTATAATAACCGAAAGACCTATATAGATGCTATGAGCAAAAGTAATTTAAATAATTCAATTGATACAATTGTGAGTGTTATTAAAGAAGTGGCTTTGTAGTAAAAGTGATTTAGCAAAAGTGATCTTATAGCAAAAAAGGCAGTAAAAAAAATTGTCATTCTGAGCCGCAGGCGAAGAATCTTATTATATATATGAGATTCTTCGCGAATTCAACTTCGTTGAATTTTTGCTCAAAATGACATGCTTTCATAGCAATGACAATTCAGATAGCCAAAGCGGATATTTACATCCGCCATCATTACTTACTCATAACCTTTTACGTATTACATCCCCCTATCGCTACCTACACATACCTTTTACGTATTCCATCCCCTATCGCTACCTACACATACCTTTTACATATTCCATTCCCTATCTCTCCCTACTCATAATCTTTTACGTATTCCATCTGCCAGTGCTGCCGCTTCTCCCTCACCATATTTTCCTTGTTTCCAGGTTATATTTACTTGATCGTCCTTATATCTTGGTATTAGGTGAATATGAAAATGGAATACAGTTTGACCTGCTGCTTCACCATTGTTTTGCAAGATGTTTAGACCATCACATCTTAATTCTTCCTTCATGGCTTTTGCTACTTTAGATACAACTACCAAAGCTTTTGAAGCAAGATTTTCATCTAATTCATAAATATTAGGAACATGCTTTTTTGCCAGCAATATGGCATGTCCTTTAGAGGCTGGAGAAATATCCATAATAACACAAAAATCTTCATCTTCGTAAAGTGTTGTCGACGGAATTTCTTTCCCAATTATCTTACAAAATATACAATTATCATTCATTTTTCTTCCTCCATTTTTGTCGAATTTGGTTTTATTATATTTCTATTACAACTATTTTACTTTTTTCTAAGGTTTCATTTCATTTGGTTGTCGTTTCTTGTATATGAGTTTTTATTGTATAAAATCTTATATTCTGCTAAGATTACCCCTAGGAGGTGAAAAAAATGTACACTAAGGAAGAAGAACTAAAATTACAAGAATTAATAAAATCCAATGAAGAATTTTCTTATTTCATAAATAAGTCTAAGGAAAATAGTAATTTACTTATTTCCCAATTTTCCCATGAACTAAGAAATCCTTTAACCTTAATTAAGAGTACGGTACAATTAATTGAATCCATGCACCCCGAGGCCAGGGACTTTAAATACTGGACCCAGTTAAACGAAGATATTAACGAATTAGAAGTTTTATTAACAGATCTTAGTTTATATAATAATAGTGAAAAAATCTCTATTGAAAGGCAAGATTTTCTTCTATTACTTAATTCAGTATTAAGTACCTTTTACCCTCAAGCAGAACAACGCGGTATCCATCTATCATTAACAATTTCAGATACTGATAAACCTTATTTTACCCAATTTCCCCATGATAGAATTAAAATGAAACAAGTCCTGATTAATTTAATCCGTAATGCATTTGATGCAGCCAATGAAGGAAATTATATCAATGTCGAATGTAAGGCTTATTCTCCAACACATATCACAATAGCAATTCATAATAACGGACAAATGATACCAGAAGACGAAATATCTACTATTTTCGAACCATTAGTTACATATAAAACTGGTGGAACAGGGCTTGGATTAGCAATTGCTTCAAGAATTATCAATGCTCATAAAGGTACAATAAATGTATCTTCTACTGAGGAAAAAACCAGTTTTATCATAACATTACCTTTATAGGTGGCTATGATTATTAATCAAATCATTATCCAATTTGCTTACTCCGCCGTCTATATAGTATCCAGATTAAGGATACCTTGATGGTGGGTAAGCAGCTTACTAAATATTTAAAAAGTTTTGAATTGAAATACCTGGTCAAAAGTACGTAAGGTTTTAAAATTTCCTTTCGCTGAAATATCTCCAGACATAAAAGCCCTTTGAAATGTCATTCTGCCGTTTACCAATTTATTTATTACTTCATGAGTTGTTTTTGCAATTACCTCTGCATCATTTTTCTCACCATAAAAACATTTTAATTCCTTATCATTTATCTCAATTACTAAGGTTTTATTTAAATCTGTAATTGTTATGGCATAACTTGCTGTAAAATCATTAAGGGGATGAAAATTATCCTTAAAATTCTTTATAAACTCCTGATTGGCTTCTTCACCATGGTTACCTAGCATACCTTTAAAAAGTTGTGATAATTCCTCAATGTCTTCTTTTTGCTTTTTTACATAAGCATCATCAGAGACATATATAGATAATTGCTCACTTTCTTGGGGTGTTAAATCCAAAGCATTGGTCTTTAATAGGTTCTTTTTGATAGCAGAATTACTTGTTGGTAATGTTTTCGCTTTTTTATTTACCCCTTTATAAAAACCTTCCGCTTTTTTCTCTATAATCTGTGAATATGCTAAATTCGTTTCAAAATCCACATGGTCTTCTACATAAGCAGAAATTCCCTCATATGGAATTCCCCCAAGAATCTCCCAAGACTTAATTAGAGTTAACTCAGCTTCTCTTTCTCCATAGGCACTGGCAGTAACCACTGGCATCATATACAACTTACTTAGATGCTCTTTATCACCGTAAAGCCAGCAAGCATCTAAAAATTGCTGCATAAAGCCACCAATACCCAGCCACTCCACTGTAGTTGCTAAAATAACTCCATCTGCTTCTTTTAAAGTCTTAGGTAACATGGTGATACCATTCTTTTCTTCATATAAATTATATCGAACTACATTAACACGAAGTTCATTTAACACTTCTGTGATTTTATTGATTACATAAATTGTAGGATCTTCAATGAAACCTCTTCCACCATAATATATATTTACCTGCATCCTGTCATCCCCTTTCCATGTTCTTCCTTGGCTTTCTATAAAGCACAGCGGCGAATATAATTCCAGTCAGTAAACCTCCAATATGGGCTACATTATCGATACCCTGGCTAGTTAACCCTCCATAAAGGCTTAGTAGTATAAATAATACCATCTGCCCCTGGCTAAAATCTTTGATTCTTCCCTTGTTAATTAAAACAATAAAAGCCATTGCACCTACTACTCCAAAGATTGCTCCTGAAGCGCCAGCAGATACTATATTATTATTTTTTAACATATTATACCCTAAGGAAGCAATCCCTGCAAGAAGTCCAGAACCAAAATAAATGCATATATACTTTACTTTCCCAACAATACGTTCTAACTTGTCTCCAATAAAGTATAAGACAAGCATATTATTTACCAGATGATCAGCACCAAAATGCAAGAACATATAAGTAAAAAACCGGTAATATTCATGTTTGAATTCAATAGAAGGCCAATACAAGGCACCTTTATCTAACATATAGTACAAATCATTGGTAGAGCCTTGTATTTCCATTATTAAAAATACCAATGTATTAATAAGAATGATTAGATTGGTAATGGTAAATATATAACTGGATATGGACCTTTTAGAATAAGCTTCCCCCTGATTATATGGATACCTCCTCCCTGTGTTGTTATTTCCTGTGTTGTTATTTCCTGTGTTACTATTTCCTGTGTTAGTATTTCCTATGTTATTATTTCCTGAGTTGGTATCACCGCCTGTATTATAATCAGCGTTTTCATTATTGATTTCATATAAAATATTATCAATATCTTTTTGAAGTCCTAAAAAGTTATCCTTATGATTTTCATAAATAATTAATCTTTTGCTCCTATTGTCCAAATACCAGACATTGTTATCCATTCCTGACATTTCACGGGCATTTTCTATCATATCAGAATAGATTATAGTAAGAAAATGTAAAGTCTGAGCCGGCTTACTAAAGTTATTATAAATCTGACTTTGGATATTACGGAATTGATCCTTCGCAAATTCTTGCCCAGTTACTGATGTGTATAACGTTAAAAGATATGACTCTTGCTCCATATCCTTATAATAAACGTAAATGTTTTCTGTATTTACCCTAAATTTTTTAAAACCTTTTTCAATTAAACAGGAATCTACCTTATCTAAAATCATATTTAATAATCCTTTAATATTCTGTGTTTTCGTTAATATTGTGCTTTCAGTAATATTGTGCTTTCACTAATATTGTGCTTTCACTAATATTGTTCTTTCGGTAATATTGTTCTTTCATTAATATTGTTCTTTAATCTATACGTGAAGCTTTATTTTGCCTGGTCAAAAGACCTTTTCACTGCCTCTTTCCAGCCGTCTATCAATTCTTGCCGTTCTTTCCCTTCCATATTAGAAGAAAAAGTTCTGGATAATGCCCAATTCTCTTTGATTTCTTTTTTATCTTTCCAAAAACCGGCTGCTAATCCTGCTAAATAGGATGCCCCTAAAGCAGTAGTCTCTATACAGGCTGGTCTCATAACGGTTGTACCTAAAATATCAGACTGAAATTGCATTAAAAAGTTATTAGCGCAAGCTCCTCCATCTACCTTCAGATGTTTAATAGCTAATGAAGCATCCTGTTCCATCGCTTTTATTACATCATATACCTCATATGCAATGGATTCCAAGGTAGCACGTACAATGTGATTCTTATTAGTACCTCTTGTTATACCAATAATAGTGCCCCTTGCATATTGATCCCAATAAGGAGCTCCAAGCCCAGAAAAAGCTGGCACTACATATACACCGTTGCTATTCTGTACTTCCATGGCACATTCCTCTGACTCTGCTGCTGTTTTGATAACTTGCAGCTCATCCCGTAACCACTGTATAGCTGCACCTGCAACAAATACGCTTCCTTCTAGAGCATATTGTACTTTATCATTGTCACTTGCTGCAATAGTAGTTAATAAACCATGATTAGACTGGATTGCTTCTTCTCCTGTATTCATTAGCAGAAAGCAACCGGTTCCATATGTATTCTTACACTCTCCCGGTTCAAAACAGCCTTGTCCAAATAATGCAGCCTGCTGGTCACCTGCCACACCTGCAATGGGAATTTCACTGCTAAATACCCCAGGTGTTGTTAATCCATATACACAGCTGGAAGGTTTTACTTCCGGTAACATTGATTTTGGAATATCTAACTTGGTAAGAATCTCTTCATCCCACTCTAAGGTGTGAATATTAAATAACATGGTTCTAGAAGCATTGGTATAATCGGTAGCATGTACTTTGCCTCTTGTTAGGTTCCAAATCAGCCAAGTGTCAACAGTACCGAATAATAGATTTCCGGCTTCTGCCTCTGCCCTGGCTCCTTCTACATTATCTAATATCCATTTTATCTTTGTACCTGAAAAATAAGCATCCGGAATTAAACCTGTTTTACTTTGAATCACTTTGTCAAATCCAGAATCTTTAAGTTCCATAATCATATCCGATGTTCTTCTGCATTGCCAAACGATTGCATTATAAACAGGTTGTCCCGTATGTTTATTCCATACAACGGTGGTTTCTCTCTGGTTGGTGATTCCAATTCCTGCAATTTCTTCCCCACAGGTTCCTATTTTGCTAATTGCTTCTGCGGCAACACCTATTTGAGTTGACCATATCTCCATGGGATTATGCTCTACCCAGCCAGACTTAGGATAAATCTGCGTAAATTCCTTCTGCGCCATACTGCAAATCTGACCCTTCTTATTAAATAGTATACACCTTGAGCTGGTAGTTCCCTGATCCAATGCCATTACATACTTTTTCATATACATCCTCTTTCTGCATACCCCATATATGCCTTAATAAGCTGAATTGTAATCTGAAAATCTGAGCTTTTCATGAAATACTTTGACGTTATTATACTATTTGTTGTTTATTATTACAAGCATTTGCATACTTGAGACTTACACAACTGGCTACAAAACTCTTAAAAAATGCATTAAATGCGTATTACAACCTCCAAACCATCTGTGATATAATCAACATTAGTATAAAGGCATGTAAATAATCTATCTTTACAAGTTAATATAGGAACTATATAACAATAACGAACCAAAAGAAAGGATGATTTAATATGTATAGATTGATTCAACCAGGGTATGACGAATGTTGCTCAGCTGATGAATTCGAGAACGGCATTAATACTATAAAACATGAAAATTTTAAAGTCCTTATGGATATTTGTTTTAATTAAGCATCCTACTTTTCGCTTTCTATAGCACCTTGGTATTTTTGTAAAAATGTAGAACTTGCCAAAGAACTAGAGCCATTTTTGGTTAAAAAGATTCGGGTACAAAAATGGTTTTGCTATGATTTTTCCTCAACGGATCAATTTCTAGAAATAAACATATATAAGGCCATGGGCTCCACACAAAACATTCTGCAGAAGTATTTTTTTGATATATTTTTACGTGAACAAAAAAATGGTCGTATGGTGAATTCTACTCAAACATTAGAGAATCTATGCATTTTTACGGAGACCTCACTTTTATTGGGAACAGTTACGCATGAATATATGTGTCATGTTTATCCACCAAACGAAACTGTAGGATAAGAAATTGTTCTAACTGGAAGATGGAAATATAGCGCGGATATTCTTTCGGAGCAAATCAATGTAGAACAGATAATTTAGTAACTATTAAGGTATGGATATTGCTTACAATTATATAACATTACCTGGAAATATACATAACCTTTTTAGAGAATTTATATGTGTGAAGTAAGGATTTTTCTTTTAAACTGTTAAATTTAACATTTTTATATATTAATTTTTACATACGGAAAAATTGTTAGTTTATTTATGTTAATATATCCTTGTTAGAACTTCACATAAGTAATTCTAAAGTAGTATATTTAAAGGTTGTAATTTTAAGTATGCAATAAGAATATCAAGTAATTGATAGTCCGAAACCTTAGCATTAAATTTGTGAAATTAAAATTGTATCTACCTATAATACGAAAAAAGCATTCAGGCTAACCTGGATGCTTTTTAACATGGAATCCTAATTAAAATCAACAGACTTACTTTACTGTTTTTATTGTAACAGCAGAACCTTTTCTAAAATAATTAAGTTTATATTTACATTAGGACTTAACTTTTTGCTTCTAAGCCATTTTTAACTTTACCTGCTATAAGCATTAAACTTAGAGCCAAAAGTGATATGGATACAGACAAAGCAACAAATTTAAAACCAATACTAAGTAGTAATATGATTAATATTACTTCAAATAGTAGTGCATATAAGGATCTTTTTCTGTAAACAGCCTTCTCCACTTTATCCAATGGCTTGTTACGGTCTTCAACCGGCGATAAACTGAATACTATAATACAGCTTATTATTGTAATGATAATAATGTTTTGGCTTGTCCCAGGTATATATTTATTGGCGTATATTACAACTATTGTTAAGAATATTGAAAATATATAACATCTTAACTGAGTTTTTGTATGATAACCCCCCGCATATACACGTAATGGCGAGTATGCAATCATGAAAATTACAGCTTGCCATACATTTTTAAAAATATACCCCAATAAAATTGTCGTTAAGATATTTAAAATCATAAAAAGACCTTGACGTAAGCCATATTTATATAATTCTTTATCTTCTTCCTTAATATTATCATTAACACTAATAACTTTATCGAATATATCCATTACTAGAATTTACGGAGTTTTTCCGCTCCTTTTGGTAATTCCGGCTGGTGTGCATATAACATGCAAGATGTATTAACATTTAATACCGTAACCAATAATGCCAGGTTTGCTACAACACCACAAGTTTTAAAAATTAGTTTTTTCATTATGTAAATCCCCTTTCTTTATAAAAAACTTTTAACAAGTTGTATGTAGCATATTCTATCATAAAAATTAGTTTTGTGAGGCAGATTGTAAAAATTAATATATGTTTTTGTAAAAATTAACTGTTTGCTTCTTTTTTATAAACACTTTACAAGCATATCTGAAAAATTGTACCGTTCCCTAACTACTCTACATTTAACTTTCTATTCCATTTCTTCACCACCAGTGCTATAATAAATTTATTATTGAGATATATGGTTGTATATCTTTGTATATAGATTACTTCTTCACCTTTTTATAAATATATTAAAATAGAACTTTTATTTACAAACTATAATATTTTCAATAAACAACAGTTAATTGGGGTGAGTTATATGGCATTACAAAGGATTTCAATTGTTATAGCAATTATATTTATTATAATCTGGTATATAGATTTGTATAAATTAATCATTAATTGTCATAATAATTTAATAGTAAAAAATAAACTAATTAATCTATGTATTTATACTATCATTATTTTCTTTTTAACTATAATTATACTGGAATGATTGGAGTAAGCTGGAATACTAGCCCAGCCTACTGCAAAACTGTCATTCTGAGAGCTTTAGCTCGAAGAATCTCGCTTTTTAAATGAAATTCCTTGAGCTTGCAATTCAGCTTTGCTGAATTTGCGCCTGGAATGACAGTTTATAACAACCTCTTTTAGCATGAAATCTTAATCAAAAATCAACAGAATCAATATATAATAGTATATCAACCATAAAGTTGCTTTTAGTATGGTTGATCTCTATAGTACCATTATACTTTTTTATTGCTTTTTCTATATTTCTTATGCCTATTCCATGGTTTTCTTTGTCCTTATGTGTGGACAATATTTTATTATCTTCATAACAAACAGTTCCATCAAATGTATTATTTACATGAATATATAAAGTATTTTTCCTATAATTTAAGCGTACATTTATCTTTTTATCATTACTCAATTTAGAAACTGCTTCTATAGCATTATCCAGAAGATTTCCAATTATTATTACTATATCAAAGGACTCAATATTAATTTTTTGTGGGATTTTTGCTTCTACAATAACCTCTATTTCTTTCGATTTTGCATTATGTAATTTATAATTTAAGATACTATCAAAATCAAAATTACCTGTTCTGGCTAGCTCTTGTTCGCCATAAGAGGAATTAAGGATATTCTGTATATAACTTACGGCTTTTTCTGCATCATTTTTACGTATATAACTTTCTATTATAGATAAATGATTCTTTATGTCATGGCGTACAGACTTCATATTTTTATATGAATTATCCATTATTTCAAATTGTTTATGATAATAATTATTCTGTTGCATTAATAATGCTTTTTCGATTTTATCTTCATATACACCATTTAATACATCATATAAATAGAAAGCAACAATGTTTATAATAAGTAAGATAGATATACTAATTGCAATATTATAATTGGATATTCTTGTATTCTCCAGTATTTGAAAGGCAACATATAGAGTACCGAAAGGGATTGCAAATAAAGAGAACCAATAGCTATTAGGTACATCGATACCCTTCTTTATATTTTTATAGTTTTGTATGATTAATACAACAATATAAGAAAGTAATTTAATACTAATTATACCTGCTATAGATGAATACTGAGAATCCTCATTAAAAACCGATAAATCTATATAGCCAGACAACAACACTATAACTACTTCAACAGACATTAAAATTACATAGGTGTAGATAGTGGAAATAATCCTTCTTTTCATACTTGCTTTATAATTAAAAGTTAACAAGAAAAATGACACTATATTAATTATAAAAGTAATGATTGGTACATGAATTGCAAGATGTACAAAATCACTTACCAAAAAGTATGCTATGTAAGAAGGAATTTCAAATATTCTTTTTTCTTTTGTTCTATCAAAGAAAATGCACATAAATTTAAAGACTGTATAGGTACCCAAAACATTTGAAATTAAAAATACATAATCATAATTATTCATAATTGAAAGCTTCCCTTTCCAATTCTAATAACCTGTCTCTAACTTTCTTCCTTCTATTTTGGCTAATTGGTAATACAATGTTATTCAAAAGAGTTAACTGATGATATTCTATTTTAACCACATAATTATAATTTACTAAATAAGACTTATGTATATATATAAAATAAGGTAACCTCTCTGCTATTTCTTCTAATGATCCGTAAAAGGTATCAACTTCTTTTACCGTAATAATATTTACTTTACGGCTTTTACTTTCAAAATAAATAATATCATTGATTGGCACCTTATAGCTTGTCTGTCCTTTTTTATAAGAGAGGAGTTTTTTATTACCATTTATTATTTTCAGTGCATGTTTTAAAGGTGCCGTGATTTTATCATAAGTCAAAGGTTTTATTATAAAATCCAATGGTCTGATTTTAAATAACTGGATAGCATAATTTTCTTTCCCAGATATGTATATAATTTGAGTAATTTCATTTGACATTTGCTCCCGTATTATTTTTCCGACTTCAATACCATTCAATAACTTTAATTCTATATCTAAGAATATAATCTCAAAGAAAATGCCTTCATATAGACGCTGACACAATTCTTCTCCAGATAAAAATGATTCAATTTCCATTTCTTCCACAATTGTTGTCCCATAAATGTGCAACAAATCTTCTAATTGATCGCAGATAAAACCATCATCATCACAAATTGCAATTCTTACCACATAACTCACCCCATTATTATTTTTGTCATTAGTTATACTAACCAGTCTTCAGTTAATTATAACATAGCGATTACCTTAAGCAAAGAAATAAAAGGTCTTTTAAATGGCAGCTATGGGAAATAAAAAGTTAGCTTATTAATGAACTGCCGCTTTGCCCTAAAACAGGTAATCCTTTAATAGTGGTATCAATGTCCATAGTACTACGCATATCGATTCCTACCACCGCAGCTATAAGGAAACCGCCTTTAAGAATAAAATTATCTCTATAATTAGAAAGTGATACACGTTCAGGAAAGCGCTCCATCATGTAATATTGCAGCACCGTATTTGTAGCGATATTATTTTTCTTAGCTACATTTTTTATCCAATCTTTTAATTTTCTTGGACTACTAATTGGAAACTTCTCATTTTCATCCACTATATTAATACCTCCATGTACTGCCTTACTTTATCTCTAATTTTTAAGATTTCAGCATATCTAAGTAGCTTGGCATAGTCATTCCCAGTTTCACTTAGATATTCTTTAATCGCTGAAAGTACAATATCTTTATCCAAAGCTGATTTTTTCTTTATACAATCACAAATTGTCCTCTCTTTATCATAAATCCTAATGTCATTACCATATGGTGACTTAACATTAATAATTCCTAATTCATGGATATCTTCCTTGCAATAATAAAATTGGTATTCGTCTTTTTCTTTTAGTAATCTTGTATTATAACCTGTTGGAATAGTTAGTGTTAGTTTTAATGGCGTACGATCACTTAAATTGTTAAAATAAAGAGCTGTTTCATATGAAAAAATACCTTTTGGACATCTATATTGAGTAATTAAGTACTCATCAGAAAATTGCTCCGATGAAATATATAATCCAAAAGCAACACGCTCTAAGATTCCCTTTTTTGTCAAGTTTTGAAGCTCTTTATTAGTAATGCCTGAAAGTTTTGCATCACTGGCTTTGATAATTCCATTGTTTTTATTTAGTAAATCGCTGATAGCTTTGTTCATCTTCAAATAAAACACCTCATTGACCTTTTCGTTAGTATAAATTATATAATATACGCACGAAAAGGTCAATAGATCTTAAATTATTTAAAATATACACTTACGATTAAATGACAAAGTAAATTCCATTCCATTCTTTCATATTTCAATACACAGCTTTGCCCTCCTAAACCTAAATAGACCTTAGAGAGTAGACATGGGATATATTTCTAGTGACTTTGAGAAATTCGTTA